>JANXVH010000108.1 GCA_025351765.1 Pedobacter sp. | reverse complement strand
CTGGTCTGTGCGAGTATTACTTAGTTCAACGCTCATCAATTTGAACTCTTTGGGGTACGATTTTCTTTCTCGTGACATAATTGTGTTAAGTTACCAAATTCACTTAACTTGCTGTCTACTCAAAGGTAGCAACTCCAACCTTAGGTGTCCCATGCTTAATAACTTTAGACTTACCCTTTCTTTATTTGTAGCTTTCTTTCTAGGGAGTTGTAATTTGTCTGCCCAGACGGCAAATTCTGGCGCAAAAAGACCAATGATCCTTGGCGTGTATGCAGGAAACGAATCTGCCAGCGTGAAGGCGTTTGAATCCTGGCTCGGCCGTCCAGTGCAGGCAGTACTGGGCTATACCAGCGGTGGCAAATCAGGTGAATGGAATACACCAGACCCTGGTTGGCAGATCAGCATGAAGGAGTTTTTAGGCGGTAGTGGAAGACGGGTGTTGTGGTCTATTCCGATGGCGCCTGAGGACGGCGGGGCTGCCGCAAATCGTGAGATCGCCACAGGCAAACATAACGAGATGTATAAAACCTGGGCAGCAAAAATCCTGCGCTCGCGGGCGGGTGACAAGGATCCAATTTATGTAAGAACAACGTGGGAACTGGGCGGAGAATGGTTTCCATGGACTAAGGCCGCAACAGAAGATCCTAAGGCATACCGGGAGGCTTTCTCGCAGTTTGCTTTAAGTTTTCACCAAGTATCCGACCGCTTTAAAATGGTTTGGGACTTTACTTCGGATAGAGGTCCGGTAGAGCAGTGGTACCCTGGCAATGAGGCAGTTGATGTGATCTCCCAAGATATTTACTGGACCCCAAAGTTTTCAGGAGATTCTGCTGAGGGGGCGCTTAAATGGGCTAGAAACCGTTCGCGTGGGCTAGACTGGATGGTAGGTTTCGCTGGCAAGCATAAAAAACCCATGGCCATTTCGGAATGGGGAGCGCCGGGTGCGGATTCGGTGAAACTGGACGGTGCAAAATTTATCCGTTTATTTACCCAATGGATGAATACCCACAATATCGTGTATTCAACGTATTGGGATGGCACAGAAGGCTCTGGTTACGATGGCAGGGTTTCAGACAATAAGCCGCAGGCAACGGCTACTGCGTTGAAAAAATTCTACACTACAGCAGTAAAATAAGTACAGCAAAAGCTAAGCTTTAACCCGTGTAAAAGGATCTGCAGGTATTTGTTTCCTAACCCTTTGGCATACCCAATGCCCATTTCTTTAGCAAGTCTGTAAATTTTGGTTTGAAACCCTCTGGCAATAAACCCTCGTATCCCAAATAATTAAATGCTGAAACCCTAACTTTCCAATTTTCATGATATAGGTTTTCACATAGGTTTTCAATCAAAAGATCCTTCCCCTCTATTAAAGGATTACGACTGTAATAAGTTAGGTTTTCTATTGCAGCTAATTTTATAGCTAGGTTTTCTGAATCCAGTTCAGGCTTTAGCCTATCAACAACCTTTTGACCGAATTGCTTATTCTCTAATTCAACATAGGCGAAGCCGCCAAGAAGTGAAAGATAAGGCTCTGGTTTTCGAGACTTCTTTGCTTCCGCGATAAGGGTTTCGAGAAGCTCTATAAAAAACAACTCCCAATGTGCACCATCCTTTGCCAAGGCCTGCATAACAAAATCTAACGGCATAACCTTCCAGTCAAACCAAAACTCCTTTAAATCGGCAATAAATTGCCTAGGGTTTTCATTGGCATAACTACGCAGCTCATCCAATATGTATTGCTGAGCGTTTTCTTTAAGCTTATAATAGTTTTTAAAGTGACTGTGGAACTTTTCTAATAATTGGTTCATAAAAGGTTACTGCGTGCTAAAATCTATTACCTTGATTAAAGTAGGTTCTCAAATATAGTTAAAATAGAAAAATTAGTCTGTCTGGGAATTAGTAACTTGTTACATTGGTTAACATAAGCTATCCTCTCGGCTTCTATGCCGAATCAAATAATCAAAATGGCAAAAATGTATGATCAGTGGGCTTTAAGAGCTGGGGTGGTTCCGTTCTAAGAAATTAGAAAAACCATTGCTAACCGGAATAAACCCTAAAAGATGAAAAGAAGTAATTTGGCAAGGATGAAAAAAAATAATTTGGCTATGAAAAATAATCGTATTGGTTTTACGCTCATCATCTTAGCGGCATCGCTCTTGTCGATGAATAAAGCGGAGCACAATTCTGTGGATAAAAGCCGTCCGAATATTATATTTATTCTGGCCGACGACCTGTCTATGTTGGATATTGCCCCTTACGGAAGCACCCAGGTACATACACCAAATATGGCTCGGCTTGCAAATGAAGGAGTGTGCCTGGATAATATGTTTAATATGGTTCCTGTTTGTTCTCCAACAAGGCAATCTATTCTTACCGGAATTGCACCTGTAAGAAGCGGCGCCTACCCCAACCACACGATGATTTATAACGGAATTAAAACATTACCGGTATACCTGCAACAACTTGGCTACCGGACCGCCATAATTGGCAAAAAACATTATGCCCCTGAAAAAGCTTATCCATTTGATTTCCTGGGTGGAAGGGAACACGACAATGGCGAAGGTAGAGATGTAGATTTGAGTAAAGCCGAAGACTATATTCTAAAATCATCAGGCAAGCCTTTCTTTTTAATGTTCACCAGCAACCAGCCACATGAGCCATGGACTCGTGGCAACCAACAAGCCTATCATCCAGATAAAATCATACTCCGGCCAAATATGATTGATACCAAACTTACCCGTAAACGAATGGCGAACTACTTCGCAGAAATTACTTATCTGGATAGCTTGATTGGGGTATGTCTAGACATGGTAGAGCGTTCTGGTCAAAAGGACAATACGATTATCATGTTCGCAACAGAACAGGGTAACTCCTTCCCTTTTTCCAAATGGACGTTATATGACCAGGGGCTGCATTCAGGATTTATTGTAAAATGGCCAGGTAAAGTACAACCAAATACACGTAATAATGCGATGCTTGCTTATATAGACATCACGCCTACGCTAATTGATATTGCTGGCGGAGATCCTAATAAGATCAATACAGGCTCTAAAGATGCGTTAGGCAATATGGGATTTGACGGACAGAGTTTCAAAAAGGTACTTACCGACCGGGTAGAACATGCACGGGATTATGTATTTGCAGAACAGACAACACGTGGCATCATCCAGGGTAGTGATGCCTATGCCAGTCGCTCGGCCAGAAATTCGAAGTTTCTTTTTATACAAAACCTCAATTATGAAAGTAAATTTTCGAATACAGTAACCCATTCTCAATTATACCGGCAATGGCTTGAAACAGATCCGCTGCGCGCTTCATTTTATGAGAAAAGGCCACAGGAAGAGCTTTATGATTTGATTCAGGATCCATACAATTTAAAAAACCTTGCCGGAGATGTTAAGTATGCGGCTATAAAAAAAGAATTGCAAACCAAGCTTAAAGATTTCATGCATCAACAAGGAGACAAAGGAATTCAGACCGAAATGGAGGCGTTAAGTAGGCAGCCTAAGGGAGTAGAGCAATAAGAGAGGGAATGTAGAGAATTCGATCGATAATGGTTCCCTCGCTTATAGCACTTAATAATGGACAGGGGATAAACGGGAGAAGCCTTAGGGAAAGATTAGGTATGAGTCCGCCATGCGTGCGCAGTGAGTCCGCCGTGAGTCCGCCTTTTTTCAATAAAAATGCGGACTCACGGCGCATCCAGTGCTGACAGACTGCGCACGCAGCCAAACCACAACCCTACTGCAAGGTAACTTATACCCTACTGTGAATTAACGGGTGCTTATGCCTATTTCTTCAATCCTTTAAAGATAGGTAACATAAAACGGAAATTAGCGGTATGTAACATGCAATTGATTTACTCCGGGCAGTTGGCTTTGGTTACTTGGTTTGGAAACCATATTTTGCATTTATCCCATCCAATAGAAAGTCAGGCAAACGGTAGTGGAGATACCACTTACTCCTATGTACTCTTGCTGATCATATTTACTTCGGCTTTTATTGGAACAGTAGTTTGGTCGGCCTTAGATTATAAGCGAACTTCTTATCCTAAACTTCATTATTGGCTCATTGTGGTTATCCGCTTCTACGTAGGTTTTATGCTTGTCCATTACGGACTGGCGAAATTAAATAACGGTCAGTTCCCCGGTCCTTCGCCCAGCGGAATGAATGCTACTTACGGCGACTCCTCTCCTATGGGTCTCGCCTGGCGTTTTCTTGGATATTCTGAGGGCTATAAAACGTTTATGTTTGTTGCAGAAATGATGGGTGTACTGCTCTTTTTTAGAAGGACAGCTACTATTGGGGCAATGTTATGTTTGATGACCTGCCTTAACATTATGGCTATTAACTACTTTTTTGATGTTCCGGTAAAGATCCTTTCCACCGCATTGGTATTTCTGTGTCTGGTTATCCTATCTCCTAACCTCATTCGTTTATTTAGGTTGTTTTTTATGGGGGAAACTGTTCAGCTTAAAAAACTACAACCACCTGTATTTAAAGAGAAATGGAAAGGGATTACACTCATTTCATTAAAATACCTGGCAATTGCTATTTGTGCCGGCATACCTATTATTAGTACGGCTTACACATCTATCACTAAGCAGCCCGAGGCCAAAGAGACCCTATATGGGGCTTATAAAATTAGATCGATAGAATGGCCAACTGGTGCACCTTCAGCCAAAAGTACTTTGTCAAGTAACAAATGGTACCGAATAATACTTGACCGTTATGACCGGGCTTTTATTAAGTTTGGCGAGGAGGAACTTATTTATTGTAAAGCGCAAATAGAAACCGATAAGAAAACCCTAAAGCTATCTTTTAACGATGAGCCTGGGGTAAGATATACGCTGACTTATTGGTCGCCCGCGCCCGATGTTTTGGAATTAAAAGGTGAACTATTTGGGAAACTAGTTACCATCAATCTTGAGAAAATAGATTATGAATTAACAAAGAATGGTTTTAAGTGGATCAATGAATTTCCAAGTAACAAGTAGTGTTTTATAATCTAACCTAACCACCCTGAATCTAAACTATTTGCGCAAATGTACTCAGCATTGTTAGCATCCAGATCAAACCGCCAAGAGCGAAAATAATGATTTCGGTTAGGCAATACATTAAAGCATAATAAAGCTATTGCTGTACTATAACTCTAATTGCCAAATCCGTATAGTCTGGAGAAAAATAAGTGTATGGTTTCCACTGGTGTTTAATATCTAAAGACCAAATATTTAGCCTATTCCCCTTAATTGGTGATATACCGATTGCTGGTCTATAGCTTAACAGTTGTTTATAGCCAGATCTTTCCTGATACACGGAAGCATACCCCTGATTGGTAAAATCCCGCATCCATTCAACAGCAATAAAGAAAGATTGACCAGGAATAACAATTTTATAATCAGACAGGTTAATATTTAAGTACTGACTCTCTTTATCTTCAACCTCTATTGTCTCATTAGAAATTTCGGCACCAGGACCACCTTTAATGGTGTCAGCCTCATAGACACGAACCCTAAACTTTGTAGGCTCCATTTCTACTGCATCTCTTTGTGCTTCCAATTGGTAATTCAGTCTAAAAGCAAGTCTGCTGATGTTAATTTTTTTCAAATAGGCTCCAGCTTTTGGAAGATAGAATTGTTGTGCCAACTGCAAATAATCGAACATAGCTGTTTCTGTATGGATTCCCGCATAATGAACAACATTGGATTTTATGAAATTGTTAAGCTCTAGATCTTTTGCTTGAAGGAGTTTTAAAGAAACTGTTGACGCGCTATATTTAATTAATTTTAAGGAATCCATTCCATTCATGCTTTGAATAAGGATTCTATATGGATAATAACCCTGTGCAGATACAATTACTGTATCTCTCATCTTTGTAAGATCACCGGGAATTTCAAATATACCATCCTTTTCGGTGCTGATGGCCAGCTTAGCCCGAACAATTGTAATAGAAACAGCCGGCACTGGTTTCTTGGTCACGCTATCTACCACTTTAAAAGCATTTAACTTCTGCTGAGCACTTGCCGCAACAAGAATTAAGAAGCAGTGTAAAAACGTTAATAGACACCTCATATTAGTACTTTATAATTGCAGAAAATGCCACATCACGATCTAGATATGGCACCCAATTTCCTTGTCGCTGTTTTGTATAGGATGGACTTCCATTTTTACTTTCGTAAGTTACTAAAGCAGGTTGATACAGCGCTTTATACATAGATACATCTTCGTATATCTGTTTACCACTTTTCCTAACGACCCGCACTCTAGGTGCCCATTCCAGCTGAAACAACTCATTATAGGGTATGCGCAACCACTCTATAGCTATAAAAAATGTGGTTGGCCCGATCACGATGCCATCTTTCGTAAGATCAATTGTTACCCAACGTGAGTTGTCTTCCAGCGACACCTGTTTTGTAAAAATCAGTTTATCTGGTAGTCCGGATTTAGGATTTACCGAAAGGATGTGGACTAAAAATTTAGTGTAAGGATTAGTTTTCACTAATGGCATTAAGGGGTATTCTGGATCGTCAAATACTGTGCGACCTAACTCTATTGCCGACAGAAAAACATTTTGCTGCGGAATGGTAAAGAGCTTGGCATAAGCAAACTGTGAGGTAAATGGTTGGGGGGTGTAACCTCTGTCCCTTTTCACTTTACCCAGATCAAAACCATTTAATCGTTCTGTTTTCAATTTGCCTTTGGTAACATTAACCTGTTCTAGAGATTCATTACTTGGTTGAAGTGAAACAATTGAATTATTACGGTAACCGGAAACCGGAATTAATAAAGTGTTGTATCCCACGGAACTAAAAACCAACGTATCGTTTGCGGTAGCACTTTCGGTTTCTAGTCTAAAATACCCTTGCGCATTAGTCTGTTTGCTGATTTTAGCTTGTGATAAGGCAACCGTGACCGATGAGATTCTCTCTTGGGTGGTTTTATCTATTACCTGCCCTTCCAATATTGACTGCGCTGGTGCTAACTTGCTGCATATGATAAATAAAACTAAAAGTGACAATACTTTCATTATTCTGGACTTGCAACTTATTAATCGCCTCAAAAACAAAGACAACTGAAACGGCCTGAATGGGGACAGAACAAATTAATTTTTTAATGAGCGAGGAATTGCTATGGCTTGGTGGATATAATTACTTGCCCTTCTCTACCCTTATGCCTGCTATTTTTTAAGACAATTACGATGATTAAAAGTATTATTGATATTGCGGCTAAAACATATTTGA
Source organism: Pedobacter sp. (assembly GCA_025351765.1). Classification (GTDB taxonomy): domain Bacteria; phylum Bacteroidota; class Bacteroidia; order Sphingobacteriales; family Sphingobacteriaceae; genus Pedobacter. The sequence goes on along the minus strand of JANXVH010000108.1, from coordinate 37,596 downwards.
ACTTAGTCATCTGTATTTTATGTACTTAGATTATGGATCAAATTTAAGTTTTTATATCTTTAGTCACCAAATGGTTAATGTATGAAATTCAAATTAGTTATCTTATTGCTACTTGTAGCAAGCACCCTATCCAGTTTTAAGCCATTTGCTGAACAAACCATATTGGATGGAGTTTGGGAGTTAAAGGAATTTAATTATGGAGGGAACAAAGGATCAAATCCAAGTCCGCGAAATGTTAAAGTATTTGAAAACGGCAATTTTACTTTCTACCTGGTTACCGAGAAGGGATCCCGAAAAACAATTGAGGGTAAATTTAAAGTAGTTAGTGAAAGCCTATATACTGAAACTATAGTGAAGGCAGTAAATACCCCAATGATTGGCAAAACCTACTGGCCTCTCTATAGGGAATTATTGTCTTAATTTAACTTTCTGGAATTTTGCTTTACCCATTCTGACAATCCTTTAAATTGTTCTTGATGACTGCTTACCCAGGTCTTGGTTTCTTCAGGGTTAGAACTGAAACTTACCAACTTTGTGGCAACAGGAACGAAATCTGTACTGGACAAGGCATAAAAATAATCTGCATAGAACTTCCAGAAAAAACCTTTATCCTTCTTCTTCTCAGATATTTGACCAACGATTTTAAATATTAAACTCAATTGTCCGGCAAATTTATCTTGTTCTGTTACACCTGGAATTGCTCCGGCACTATTTGATGCAAGAGCTATAGCAAGATTAGCAGTATTTAAATCTGTATCTTTTGAACTGGCACCCAAGGTGATTGTATTAACACCATCCTTTTTAGAATTGCCAGAATTAAGGAGCTCTTGCAGTTCTTTAAATGCCTGTGCGGATCTTCCAGTTGCGGGCTCCAGCATTAGAAAATTATAGTAAGCCAGCAAAGCTTTAATATTGTTTCCCGGTTCAGCTTTAGCAACTACGGCATACAATCTATGACTGCTGGCATGGCCGGGATCCAGGCTTAATGACTTTTCCAATTGTTCCATCGCCTCTTTATTTTTATTTACTTTGGCATAAGTTAACGCAAGATTGTAATATAAACGTTGGTAAGAAGGGTCTGTCTTGATACCCAAATTAAAATATTCAATGGCTTTGTCTGTCTCTTTTTGATCATCGTAAATACTGCCAAGCATATCATAAGCGGAGACTTGAACAGCGCTTTTTTTCTTAACAAGCGCCAGTAGATAAGGAATGGCTTCTTTGCTGGAATTGGTTGCAAACAAGGTAAATGCCAGCTCATAATTGGCATTGGCATTATCTGGCTCCAGTTTTAATGCTTCCTTATACTTTGCTATTGCTTCAGGATATTTTTTCTCATCGTGGAGTTTAACACCTTCTTCAACCAGCAAACGGGCGGGAGATTTTTCCTGCGCCATTACAGCAGTTGAAATAAAAAATAATAGGATAAGCGCTACCTGTTTCATGTTATAGATTTGGTTAGCTAAAAATAGTAAAATAGATGATTGAATTTCAATCAATTATAAAGAAGTTCTTCTTTTTGCTTCTTTTGCGTAAGGGATATCTTTCAACTTGGGATCCAAATGCAATAAAGCCGCTTTAAAATAGGCTTTCTCCTCCTTTAAATTTGGCGCAGTAGCGATAAGATAAGCGCTTATTGCAGATGATCTGTGGCTATTAATGAAATTCTCCGTTGCCTTGAACTGTTCCCTTTCATGAAAACTTTTACCAAGTCCTTCGTACTCGGTCATTATTTTTCCGTAGTTGGGTTCATCATTTTTAGCCAATAATGCTTTGCCAATCACATCTAAACTATCCAATTTTCTCCGGTAAGCAAAGGTGATCTTTTCCTTTAGATCCAATATCTGATGCAACTCTTTCGTATTGAGGGAAGATGTAGCTACAGCCAAAGGATATGGATGTTGATTAGCAGTAGTTGGGGCATACACCGTTTTATAGTTGTTAACAGGGCTGGATAACGCGTAATCATTTCCAGGTTCAAGATAAAGCCTCACATTGGCAGTTAAGGAATCTGGCGTAGCAAGAAAGCTCCCGTTTTTTGTTTTGGTAGCAAGGAAATTGGGGTCTGGCCAGCTTACAATCAAATCGTAAACTCCTTCTGGAATCCCATCCACATTAATATCGAACTTATTATTGGCTATTGATGTACCCGCAACCTGATGAGCGTGATCATCCGGCCATAGCGTTACCGCTGCACCATCGGGTAAATTCAGATTTCCAGAAACTTCATAGCTCCCCTCTTGCTTACATCCCTGTACTATCAACAAACACATTAGAGCAATGGCTCCTAAATAATTTTTCATCGCTTATATTGATCACTCAAATATAACTGCTTTTAAGATTTGTAAGGCAAGGGATGTAAAGATTGCAGGTTATTTAACTTTAATTTACCTTTTTAAATAATTGCTGCTTTTGCTCGTTTTGCAATAAAAGCTTGTCTTTTGTCTGATTCAGAATTTGATATTCAACAGCTCCGGGAGGTCTATAACGGTTCTTGGTTTGCATTTTCATGTTCACTTTTAAGTCGCTTATTTTCCGTGTTAACCTGTTTATGGGAATGGTAACTGTTTCAAATGCTACTACTGCAATACTGATTGCTTTGGCGGGTGTAGCGTTATAAACCATTGCTGTAACATTGCCCTGATTGTCTGTTTGCATACCAGAAATAGGTCTTCCTACACTATCTGTAAACGTAACCGTTGCCGCATTAGGAACAGAATCCGCCAGTACTTTAATTGTCACCACTCCTGAATATTCATTACTAAATTTATCAGCAGCAGTTAATTGATAGGAAGAAGAGTCTTTGTTAACCGCCTTTATATATTGTAGAACAAGTTTATTGGCAATAATACTGTATGTTCCCTCTCCAAATAAATTGTAGCCATCTATTATAGATTGCTCTTTGAATTTAGTACCGCTGAAAATTAGCTTAGTAACGGATACTTTTGCATCAAAAACATAGGTGCCATTTAGGGTTTGAGATTTACCCGAAAAAGCCATTAATGCCAGTATTATTAATGTGCAAATAGATAGTATAGTTCGGTTGTTTACTGCCATTTCTCTTGACCAAGATAAGTATAATATTATAGTTTCATGAACTCCTGTTTGTAAACTGAGGGCTTTTTGAGCATGATTTCTTTAAATTGCTTGTTAAAATTGGAGAGGGTATTGAAACCGCATTCGTAACTAACATTGGAAACAGGGAGATCAGTTTCTGTAAGTAGTTTACAAGCATGTTTTATTCTTAGCTCTGCAATGAACCTGGAAAAGGTTTTATTATTGCGTATGGTAAAATACCTGCTGAAGGAAGTGGGAGTCATAAAAAGCATTGCGGCCAAATCTGTTAACACAATCTTTTTCCGGAAATTTTGCAGGGAATACTCATATACCTTATTCATCCTGTCGGTTTCGTTTTTGTTAAACGGTCCGGTGTATATGGTATGGGAAATATAATGGTATTCTTTAGACTGAGACAAGGAGAGCAGAATGCTGAGCAGTTGGATAACACTCTCTAATCCGCCAAGTTGCAATAGTTCTTTCATCATTAGGATAACACGCTCTTTTTCCCGACCGTAAAACTCCAGTCCGCGTGCGCTTCGCTTGAAGAGCTTTTTAAGTTGTGCCATTTCTTCCTTTTCCATCATATCCTGTCCAAGAAAATTTTCTTTAAGGTAAATCACTATTCCTTGTATGCCCAGCAAACTCTCCTTTTTAAAGTATGCCTCATCACTACGCCATAGATGCGGAAGATCAGATCCAGTAAAAACTAATTCTCCGGGTTCAAAAGCCTTTATACTATCGCCAATAAACCGTGTTCCTGTTCCATTAAGCACAACAAAAAGCTGATACTCTGAATGTGAATGCCATACTGGATCAAAATGTTTATCCTCTAGCTCCTTTACCACAAACATTTGGGTTTGCGGAACCTCTGATTTGTGAACAGCAACTTTCATAAACTATATAATTGCATTTGAATACCTAAAAATAACAAAATAAATGACAAAATACAGTCGGTATTGGATAAAAAAGTAAAAGGTTTTACACATTGAATTACTGAGATTAGATATACTAAATTCTAACCAAATTATTCTTAATTATGAGAAAGTACCTGGCCATTATTGTCATCCTTTTTGCCGCCGCTATTAACTTTAAAGGCAGCTTTATTATAGACAGTAAACCACGCCGACTAGAAATACTACTGCTTGGACATAAAAGCGAACATCACAATTCTGAGAAATTTGCAGAGATCGTATCGCAGGATTTCTTCAAGAACGGGATCAATATCTCTTATACTACAGATCCTAACGATTTAAATACGGGCAACCTAGCCAAGTATGATGGGTTGATGATCTACGCTAACCATGATACCATTACTGGAGCACAGGAGAAAGCTTTGTTAGATTATGTGAAAAGCGGAAAAGCCTTTATTCCCGTTCACTGCGCTTCATTCTGTTTTCAGAACTCGCCAGAGTACATCAATATGGTTGGCGGACAGTTTAAGGAACATAAGACAGACACCTTTGTTGAAACAATAGTAGATGCCAAGCATCCGATAATGAAGGGCCTCGTTCCCTTTACTACCTGGGATGAGACTTATGTGCATACCAAGCTTGCAAAAGACATCCACGTGCTTACAGAACGTGTAGAGGGAACACATCATGAGCCTTACACCTGGGTAAAGAATTATGGTAAAGGAAAGGTGTTTTACACTGCCTATGGGCATGATGAACGCACCTGGAAGAACTCTGGCTTTTTAAAGTTATTACAAAACGGCCTGCTGTGGGCAGTGAATGACGCAGCAAAAAAACAATGGGAAAAACTTGACAAGCCAACAGCTTCCTATTCTGACGCCAAGCTTCCTAATTACGAAAAAAGAGAAGGTGGTTTCCAGTTGCAGGCTCCGCTGAGTTCAAAGGAATCTCAATTGCTAACCCAGGTACCGGTAGACTTTAAAATGCAGCTTTTTGCATCTGAGCCTGATATTGAAAAGCCTATAGCAATGGCATGGGACGAGCGCGGAAGGTTATGGATTGTGGAAACTATAGATTACCCGAACACAGTGAGGGATGTAAAAGGTGAGGGATTGGATCGTATAAAAATATGTGAAGACACAAATGGCGATGGTAAGGCCGATAAGTTTACCGTTTTTGCTGACAAGCTTAATATTCCGACTAGCATTGTATTTGCAAATGGGGGCGTAATTATTGCGCAGGCACCAGACTTTATTTTTTTAAAGGATACTGATGGAGACGATAAAGCAGACATTAGGGAGAAAATAATAACAGGATGGGGTACATTTGATACACATGCTGGTCCGTCAAGTCTAAAGTATGGAATGGATAACAAGATATGGGGAACTGTAGGTTATTCTGGATACAACGGTAAAGTTGGAGATCAGGATGTTAAGTTTAGCCAAGGTGTTTATCATTTCGATGTTAACGGCAAAAACCTAGAATACCTTGGTGGCACTAGTAATAACACCTGGGGACTTGGCTTTTCTGAAAACAACGACGTTTTTTTATCTACCGCAAATAATACCCACAGTGCATTTCTAGGTATACCGAGCCCTGCATTGTCAAAGATAGGACAGGCAGTTAACAAGGCTATTGATAAAATAGACGGACATTATGCTATGCACGTTGTAACCAAAAACCTGCGCCAGGTTGATGTATTTAATGGTTTTACCGCGGCGGCGGGTCATAGTTTGTATACAGCAAGGAATTTTCCTAAAGCATATTGGAACAGAATTGCCTTTGTAAATGAACCTACAGGAAGAGTGGTGCACCAAGCCATATTAGAGCCTAATGGATCTGGATTTGCTGAACAAGATGGATGGAATTTAGTGGCTAGTGCGGATGAATGGTTTGGCCCGGTGCAAACTGATGTTGGTCCGGATGGCGCCGTTTGGATGCTGGACTGGTATAATTTTATTATACAGCATAACCCAACTCCACCAGGATTTGAGAATGGGAAAGGAAATGCCTACATCAACCCTTTACGCGATAGAACACACGGCAGGATCTATAAGATCGTTTACAATAACGCAACTGCTGCGAAGATTAAATCACTTGATAAGAAAGATCCAAAGTCATTGCTTGGCGGATTACAAAGCGATAATATGTTCTGGAGAACAACTGCACAAAGACTGATAGTAGAATCTGGAAATAAAGCAATTGCTCCTGAACTCTATAAATTGATAAGGGATAAAAAAGTAGATGAACTAGGCATCAACCCCGCAGCAATACATGCGCTTTGGACATTACAAGGTTTGGAAATGTATGCTGAACCGGAAGCATTTACGGTTGCGGTTGAGGCATTGTCGCATCCATCAGCTGGGGTTAGAAAAGCTGCACTTCAAGTGTTACCCAATAATTCAGCATCGCTTACAGCGATACATGGAGCCGGATTGCTAAACGACGCCAACCTGAATACCCGGCTTGCTGCGATCTTGAAGATTTCTGAACTCCCACCATCGCCATCACTTACTGATGAATTGAAGGCAGCTGAAAAGAACACACAAAACAGCGGCGACAGGTGGATTAATGAAGCTTTGAAAATAGCCATTGGTAGACACGTTAAAACAGCTGTTATTGATCAGCAAACCGTTGCGCCGAAAAATGATGGCACAAAAACAGTTAAAACTGTTAATTCAGATACTAAGCCAGATCAGACCATTAGAATTACTCCGATAGTAAATGCGATGAAGTTTGCAACCCAAACCTTCACGGTAAAAGCTGGCAGTACAGTGGAAATAGTATTTGCCAACATCGACTTTATGCAGCATAACTTTTTAATCTTACAAAAAGGAAGCATGGAAAAAGTGGGTGCTGCAGCAGATAAATTGGCGCAGGATCCTAAAGGTGCAGATAAACAGTATGTTCCGGTAATGCCTGAGGTATTATTTCATACACCTTTAGTAAATCCCGAGGAATCATTTAAATTAAAGTTTAAAGTGCCGGCTTCGGTTGGAAATTATCCGTTCATTTGCTCATTTCCAGGACACTGGAGAATTATGAATGGAGTAATGAAAGTAATTAAATAACCAAAATATAAACCTAATCTATTAACCATGTCAAATTCAAAAGTTGATATGAAACTCTTTTATGCGTGTTTCATATCATTAGTAACCACAGCTTTTGGCTTCATCCTTCGCGCGCTGATATTGCCGCAATGGGGTGTAGACTTTAACTTAACACAAACACAGCTTGGAGAAATTGCAGGTGTAGGTCTGTGGCCATTTGCTATCAGCATTGTACTATTTAGTTTGGTGATTGACAAGATCGGTTACAAAACGGCAATGATATTTGCAGTGGTTTGCCATGTTGCATCAGCATTCCTAACTATTTTTGCGACTGGCTATTGGATGCTTTATATTGGTTCGTTCATTGTAGCTATAGGTAATGGAACTGTTGAAGCAGTTGCTAATCCGGTAGTGGCCACGATGTTCCCTAAACAGAAAATTAAATGGCTCAGTATCCTCCATGCCGGATGGGCTGGCGGATTGGTACTTGGAGGTGTAATGGCATTAATGCTTGGTGTGCATACACGCTGGGAATATAAGATTGCGCTGATCCTGATCCCCACAGTTATTTATGGCGTGATGAGCCTAAGCCGTAAGTTTCCACTTAACGAACGTGTGCAGGCTGGTGTAACTTATAAAGAAATGTTGCAGGAAGTTGGCGCTGGTGGCGCACTGATTATTGTAGCACTGATCATTTTCCAACTAGGAGCAGTATTTGGATGGTCTACTACCACTAACGTAATCATCACACTCTTGATAACCGGAGGGTTTGGCTTTTACACACGGAGTTTTGGTCGGCCGCTGTTTATTATCCTCCTACTGGTAATGATCCCACTGGCAACAACCGAACTTGGAACAGATAGTTGGATTACCGACTTAATGTCGCCTGAGATGACAAAGATTGGCCTACAGGCAGGTTGGGTTCTGGTTTATACTTCGGCAATTATGTTTGTATTACGTTTCTTTGCCGGACCATTAACACATAAAATATCGTCGCTTGGCCTTTTAGCGCTGTGTTCTGGTGTTGCTGTAATTGGATTGTATATGCTATCGGCCTCAACCGGAATTATGATCCTCGTAGCTGCCACGATTTATGGCTTGGCTAAATCTTTCTTTTGGCCAACGATGCTAGGGTTAGTTTCTGAGCAATTCCCAAAAGGCGGAGCGCTAACCTTAAACATAACAGGCGGTCTAGGAATGATTGCGGCCGGGGTAATTGGTGCTGGAATATTGGGATTTATTCAGGACAAATCAGTAGATCAGAAGATTGCAAAATATGACGTATCCAATAATACCGCTATACATAGTACGTATGTAACCGAACAGAAAACAAGTCTTTTTGGCGAATATAAGGCCCTAAATCAGGCCAAGCTTGCGAGCGCAACTCCAGCAGATCAAACTACGGTGACGAGCATTAGAGACGGCGCTAAGAAAGAGGCATTACGCTATATTGTGATCTTCCCACTAATTATGCTAGTAAGTTACTTACTGCTGATGTTCTATTTTAAATCCAAAGGTGGATATAAAGTTGTAATGCTGGAACACCGAACGTCTTTAGAGCAATAAACATGGCAGCTGAAATTACTTTTGGAGTAAGCACCTGGTTATGGACCTCTCCTTTCCAGACATCCAGTGTAGAAGAGCTATTCCCAAAAATAGCGGCAATGGGCTTTGATGCCGTGGAGATTGCGGTAGAAGACCCTGATCTGATTGATGGTGAAGCGGTGAAAAAAGGCCTGGAAAAATACGGATTGAAAGCAGTGATTTGTGGAGCATTTGGACCTACTCGTGATTTAACACACGAAGATCCGGCAATACATCAAAATTGCTTTAACTACATTGAGGCGTGCCTAGACTTATGTGTTCTTTGGAACATTCCCTTTTTTGCAGGCCCGATGTACTCTGCTGTAGGAAAAGCCAGGATGGTTAGCGTGGAACAAAGAAAAAGAGAATGGGGATTGGCAGTTTCAAACTTGAGAATAGCATGTAACATGGCACAGACAAGAGGCATAAAACTTGCGATTGAGCCATTAAACCGTTTTGAGTCTGACCTGATTAATACTGCCGCTGATGTGGTTAGATTGGTAAAAGATATAGATCATCCAGCAGCAGGAATATTACTGGACGGTTTTCATATGAATATTGAAGAACAGGACATTGCAGCGGCGATTAGACTATGTGGTAGTAAGTTATACCACTTACAGGTTTCTGAAAATTATAGGGGTACGCCGGGAACAGGGCAGACCAGGTGGGAAGCCTTTAGCGAAGGCCTGAATTCTATTAACTATAAAGGAATAGTTGCAATTGAGAGCTTTACGCCAGAAAACAAAGAACTGGCAGGAGCAGTTTGTATCTGGCATCCTTTTGCTGCAAGCCAGGATGAGTTTGCAACTGAAGGACTCCATTTTTTAAAATCACATTTCAAATAAAATAATTACAACAAAAATCGAATTCACACTATGAAGCAGAAGATCAACATAGCTATAACAGGGCTGGGATTTGGGGCAGAATTTATTCCAATTTATCAGCGCCACCCGAATGCAAATATGTATGCGATATGCCAGAGGGATGCGGAAAAGCTAAATGCAATTGGTGATGCCTTTGGAATTGAAAAACGCTATACAGATTATGATGAGTTATTAAAAGATCCCGGCGTGGATGCTGTACATATTAACACGCCGATACAAAACCATGCAGCGCAGTCTATAAAAGCTTTAAGGGCAGGAAAACATGTAGCCTGTACAGTTCCTATGGCTACTACAGTAGAAGAATGCCGGCAAATTGTAGAGGCCGTGAAAGAAACCGGGCTTACTTACATGATGATGGAAACCGTAATTTACAGCAGGGAATTCTTATTTGTTAAAGAATTGTATGAAAGTGGTGAAATGGGCAAGCTGCAATTCCTGCGTGCATCACATCAACAGGAAATGGCGGGATGGCCTGGGTATTGGGAGGGTTTACCTCCAATGCACTATGCAACACATTGTGTAGGACCGGTATTAGCCCTTGCAAAAGCGGATGCAGAATATGTTTCTTGTTTTGGATCTGGTACCATTGACGCCACATTAATTGAAAAATACGGATCGCCATTTGCGGTTGAAAGCTGCCATATTAAATTTAAAGATTCTGACTTGGCTGCAGAAGTAACGAGATCACTCTTTAACACAGCCCGCCAGTACAGAGAAAGCTTTGATGTATACGGTTCTAAGAAAACATTTGAATGGACGCTGGTAGAACATGAAGAATCTGTGATCCATACGGGTGAAACTCCTCAGAAGGTAACCATACCAGATTATGCACATCTACTGCCAGAGGAAATCCAGAACTTCACTACTGGGGGTGTATATGACTCCGACAGCAATCAGCACCTTTCTTTTATCCAGGGATCTGGTCATGGCGGCTCCCACCCTCACTTAGTGCATGAATTTCTTTCAGCATTGGTTGATAAAAGGGAACCTTTTCCAAATGCAAGACAGTCTGCTAATATTACCTGTGTTGGTATACTTGCGCACGAATCTGCAATGGATGGGGGTAAAAAAATTGACCTACCAGCGTTTACACTGGCTTAACCTTCAAAACAAAACTATTCATAAAAATGGCTAAGCAATTGACTCAGCTTAGCCGTTTTATTTTATTTCCTTTCCAGCAATTCCTGAATGGTTTTCAGAACAATAGGCTCGCCTGGTCTTTTAGCGTCTTCGCTTACAACATCGCCATACTGATCAAAAAGCATGTACCTTGGGATTCCTTTGATACCGTATTTTTGTATCAAAGCAGACGATTGCACAGCTGATACCAAGTAGTTATCGCCAGCAATACGTTTGGATGTGATTAGCTTTTTCCATCTTTTCTCATCATCGGAATTGATACATAGGTATACGAAAACCACATTTTTACCAGCAAGTTTTTCTCTAAGTTTCCTAGAATTAGGCATTTCAAATAAACATGGAAGACACCAGGTAGCCCAAACATCAACATAGACAACTTTACCCTTATGTTTTTGTAAGATACTGGCTAAGGGATCCGTGTCAGAAAGCTGAATGTCATTTACAATTGTTTGGGTCGCATCAATTTTTTTCTTATCTGATTCCTGTGCAGTTGAAATACCAGTTATCAATAAAAATATAAGGCATATTGCCAGACCCTTATATTTGTTTAAATGTCTCATAATCCCTTCTCCGTAACTGTTCATAGCAAAACTTGTAGAAATAAAGGTATGATCTTTATACTGAAATGATCTTATTCATCATTCCTTTAAAAATAAAGGCGTGAAAAGGAAGTACAGCATACCAATAGAGCCTGCCTGAAATCCCAACTGGCCTAAAAGTAGCCGTTTGATGGAATACATTTTTATCGTCAATTCTGAATTCCAGCCATGCTTCGCCGGGCAGCTTCATCTCTGCATATAACAACAATCTGCGTTCCTTTTTATCTGCCAGGATTACCCTCCAGAAGTCGATAACGCTGCCTGGGAACAGCTGGTTAATACTTGTACGGCCGCGCTGCAAGCCCACACCACCGAATACCTTATCTAAAAACCCACGCAAGCTCCAGAGCCAGTCTGCATAATACCAACCCTTTTCACCACCAATTGACCAGATGTTTTCAAGTACTTTATCTACATTTTTAACCTTGGCATTACGCTTGTCTTTAAAACAACCCGCTTCTGGCACTTCAACTAGGTTAGAAAGCCCCTTACCGTAAATGTCAGTATTCATGGCGTCGCGCCAGCTGGAAACAACTTGATTTTGCTCTATCTTCCCGAAAGCCAATTGAATGGCTTCCTGATAAGTAAGCGGAGTTATATTTAGCTTTTGACTTAAATCATTCGGCTCTGCAACAACGTCTACTTTCATACTTTCGACTAGATTGCTGGCAAGGGAATAAGAAATAGAGGTAACAAAATAAAGCCAGTAAGAGGAAAGTTTCGGTGTCATTACAGGAACCACAAATATTTTACGTTTCAGTTTTCGTGCCTTTGCAAAACGCATCAACATTTCTTTATAAGTGAGTACTTCTGACCCTCCAATATCGTAGGCTCTATTAAAAGTAAACTCCTTTAACCTTACACCATCTAAAAATTTAAGTACATCTCTTATTGCAATTGGTTGGCATTTAGTATTGAGCCATTTAGGTGCTATCATTATAGGTAATTTCTCTACCAAATCTCGAATAATTTCAAAACTTGCGCTACCAGAACCTACAATGATCCCCGCTTTTAGTGTAGTTAAAGAATATTTAGATGATTGCAGTGTTTCCTGGACATGCTGCCTGGAACTTAAATGCTGTGAAAGCTCTTTGCTGTTTACAATACCGCTGAGGAAAATAACTTGCCTGACGCTAGTTTTTTCCAGCCTCAACTTAAAGTTTTCTGCAGTTTTTTTTTCTAACTTGGAGAAGTCTTTCTCTCCGCCCGACATTGAATGCAAGAGATAATATGCTACGTCAATATCTTCAGGAATTCTATCTAGCGTTGATTTTTCCAAAAAATCGACCTCGATGATTTCCAAAGGATAATCCTTATATTTTTGTTGATCAAACCGTTGTTTCTCTCTTGCGCAACAAACTACCGTATGCCCATTTTCGAGCAACACTGGAAGTAGTCGCTGTGCGATGTACCCTGTTGCACCGGTAAGTAAAATTCTCATCCCTTGTTTTATACAATAACAGTAAAATTACCTTTTTGATTTAGTTATTAGCCATGACCGATAAGGATAATGCTAACTTTGGGCGCTAATAATTTTGATTTGATCTTTACCAAACCACTAAAAAAAGAAAACCAGGGAATTGCTACCGTACTTGCCTTTGCATTGATACCCCTTTCTGGTTTCGCAACAGATATTTATATTCCCTCGTTGCCCACCATGGCATCAAAGCTAAACGCTACAGAAATACAAGTTCAGCTTACCTTAACATTATTCCTGATCAGCTACGGTGTAGCTCAGCTATTTGTTGGCAGCCTGCTTGATAGCTTTGGAAGATATCGCATTAACCTTATCAGTTTGATGGTATTTGCGCTGGCAAGCATAGTTGTGGCTAATACAGGAAATATTTACCTGATCTATACCATGAGGATAGTTCATGGAATTACTGTTGGAGCGATTGTGGTATCCAAACGAGCCTATTTTGTGGATGTTTTTAGTGGCGATCAACTAAAAAACTATTTGAGTATGTTCTCTGTGATATGGGCAACCGCTCCTATCATTGCTCCTTTTGCCGGAGGTTACTTGCAAACTTATTTTGGCTGGCAATCTAATTTTTACTTCCTGACGGGCTTTGCAGTGGTAATACTGATCCTTGAATTACTTTTTAGTGGGGAAACCATTAGACAAAAAATGGCTTTTAATATTAAGACTATTGGGCTGGTATACTCTGGAATGATTAAAACGGCAAATTTTACCCTGGGAATAGTTATGTTGGGCTTATCCTACGCAATGGTGATGATCTATAATATGACCGGCCCTTTTATAATAGAGCACCAGCTAGGTTTAAATCCAGTGATAGCGGGATACAGTTCATTAATTTTGGGAGTTGCGGTAATGATTGGGGGGCTTACGGGGAAATTGACCATAGATAAACCATTTAACAAAAAGCTATGGATAAATTTGGTGACTCAGTTTACCTTTGGAGTTATCATGTTAATTAGCTCGGCCTATGTATCTACTTTATTTTCGATGATCTGCTTTGCATTTGTAATACACGCCACATCGGGTTACACTTTTAACAGCTTTTTCACCTTTTGCCTGAGTAGGTTTCCAACAAATGCAGGTATTGCTGGAGGATTAACGGGCGGTATTAATTATGTAATTGTTTCCCTGTTGAGCTATAGCATCATCTATTTTATACCAGCAAAAAATGAAGCTAACTTAAGCTATAGTTACCTGGTATTAATTATCCTTTCAATGGTAGTAATGTTGTTATTTGTTAGACTGATGAAGCGATCGAAAGTAGCTTAAACCAAACAGTGGATAGTTTGTTTTATACCCAAAATTAGTTGTTATTATTATGGAGAACGAAGAAAACCAACAAGAAATAGACAATAAGCTAACCCTATCAGCAGAAAATGAACCTTCAATAGCAGATTAAACGGTCAGGTTTTAGATGAGGATGAGACCTTCTGATAATAATTACAAATGAAATACTGGAAAATTGTATACCCAGGACTGCCTGCCCAGGCAATGGCAATTTATCCGTTTATGCTTTTTAAGAATGGCTCTTTAAGTGCTGATGTAAGAATTATAAGGCATGAAACCATACACTTTAAGCAACAGGTAGAACTACTATTCATTTTCTTTTACTTGATTTATGGACTGCACTACCTGGTGAATTTGATTAAATTGCAAGACCATCATATGGCTTACCTCAACATTTGTTTTGAAAAGGAAGCGTATGAAAACGACAATGATTCAAACTACTTGACGAACAGAAAACCTTATACATGGTTAATTACCGATTGATATATGTACCAACCACCCTACTTTACTAAAGAAAGCCAGCAGGATGTTTTAGATTTTATGCACAAAAATCCATTTATAACGCTGATTGGCTTTGATGGATCATTCCCTGTAGCTACACAAGTACCCGTACAAATTCACATAAGAGAGGATACAATTTATATTGTAGGCCATGTGATGACGAAGACAGATCATTTTAATGCCTATTCAAAATACGCTAAAGTGATGGCGATGTTTCAGGGTCCGCATACTTATGTAAGCGCATCTGTTTACAAAGATCCTAGATCTGCGTCAACCTGGAATTATATGACCGTACAGGCCAAAGGAGAAATTAGAATGTTTACTCCTGAAGAAACCTACGAGGTGGTTAAAAAATTAACTAATCAATATGAAGATCCGGCAAGCAGTCCAGCTGCTTTTCATAAGATGGATGAAACCTATATTCAAAAAAACCTACAGGCAATAACTGGATTTGAGTTGAAAGTAATCGAATTAAAGCATGTCTTTAAATTGAGCCAAAATCATCCACAGGAAAATCGCGATGCGATCATCAAAAACTTGGAACAAAGATACGATCCGATGGCTGAAGAAGTCGCCAAGAATATGCATTAGTTATTATTTTTATATAACTTTATAATGAGCAGCAACTACCTGTTAGTCATCCGCTAACATAGTCTAACCAAATAACACCCCATGAAAAAAGCACTCTTGTTCATCATCAGCTTTCTAACTATTCCTTTAGCAATGCAAGCTCAGAAAGGTATTACATTTAAAGTTGAAGACCTGGAGAAGCCCAAAGAACTTCTTAAATTAAGTAGCTACACAGATATTTATAATGATCTTATCCTGAATCAGATTGAATATCCTATAAGAAAGAAAGCGCTGGAAAATAAGGTAGATTTATGTCAAATTATTGCGCAAAGCAAAGGGCCGGAAAAGCTGGTCAACTTTGGTGACCATGCTTTCTTTACTGGAATGTACCAGGCTTACGCCAACCACAGGCCTTTTGTTTTATCGCCAGATATGGTATGGCTATTAATTGAACAGGGATTTGCAAGGCACGTAAATAATAATGCGGAAAAATTACGCAAGTATTTTGTAAGCCACGAAGGCAAAGCAAGTCTGGTGCTAAACAGCCAGAGTATTCGCTTGGATGATCCCAACGCTCCATGGGAAAAAGATGTTTTTCCTGCCTTTACCAGCCAGATTGCTGCAACTGCAGGAGCTGATTTGACAAAGGCAATGACGGCCGACTTTAGTACTACCACCTCTACCACCCAAGCGACATCACAAATTACATTGATGGAGGCTGTTAAACCTTTTTTCGACTATGTGATGATATACACGTCATGCGGAATACCTGAAATTACTATAGAAGGGACACCTGCCGATTGGCAAAAGGTTTTAGATAAGGCCCACTACCTGAAAAAATATGAGCTGGGCTGGTGGATTGACGAGATCAACCCAATACTTAAAGAATTTTTAAATGCATCTAATGGGAAGGTTGACAAAGATTTTTGGCGTAACATGTTCAAATATCATTCTATTAAACAATATGGCGCAAGAGAGTTAATAGACGGATGGATAGTTAAACTTTATCCATATTATGAAAATGGTACAAGAAGCAATTTTAGGGGATTTAATAATGCAAGCAATTTACCTAGCGAAATGGTTAAGGTTGATGTTGTATACAATGACGTAACTTCCAGTGGCGAAACCATTACCACTCCTTTAGAGGTTTGGGCAGGTTTTACAGGCTTAACGCAGGATGAGAAAACGTTTGCCCTAAAACCACAAATAGGTTGGATGGTTAGAAAAAAAGATCCAAAGTTTTATCCACACCTTGTGGAACAGCTAAAAGATAAAGATGGTGTTTTTGGGGGAATTCATATCAGGGTGAATACTATTCCAAAAGAAATATTAGGGCTTACGAACATTAAGACTTTGAGTCTGGATTTTATGGGGGATATTTTGATACCTGAAGAGATGGGAAAGATAAACATTGAAGCTTTAAACTTAAAGGGTACGATAACGCAAGCGGAAGCCAGGCGCATTATAAATTTATTACCCAAAACAAGGGTTAATATCAATGGTGTAAATTTTTCGCCAGTTGGAAAATAAAAAAAGGCGCTTCTTGGTAGAGGCGCCTTTGATTTATGAAGCTAGAGATTAAGCATCAATTTTAGCGTACTTCGCATTACGTTCTATAAAATCTCTTCTTGGAGCAACATCATCCCCCATTAGCATAGAGAAAGTATGATCACACTCAGCGGCGTTTTCAATAGTTGCCTGCATTAATGTTCTGTTAGCTGGGTTTAAAGTGGTGTCCCAAAGCTGCTCTGCGTTCATCTCACCCAAACCTTTATAACGCTGGATGTGAACACTTTCTTCCTTACCCGCACCTTTTAGGCGTTGAACAGCAACATCACGCTGCTGATCGTTCCAGCAATATTCAAACTCTTTTCCTTTTTTAACTTGGTAAAGCGGTGGAGCAGCGATGTAAACATACCCTGCTTCGATTAACGCTTTCATATACCGGAAAAAGAAAGTTAAGATCAATGTAGTAATGTGAGACCCGTCGATATCAGCATCCGTCATGATGACAATCTTATGGTACCTAAGCTTTTGGATATTTAATGCCTTATCATCTTCTGGAGTACCTATGCTTACCCCTAATGCGGTAAACATATTCTTTATTTCGTCATTCTCATAGATCTTGTGCTCCATCGCTTTCTCCACGTTGAGGATTTTACCCTTTAACGGAAGGATTGCCTGGAAATTACGATCTCTACCTTGCTTGGCAGTACCACCAGCCGAATCTCCCTCGACAAGATAAAGCTCACATTTTTCAGGATCGCTATCAGAACAATCTGCAAGTTTGCCAGGCAAGCCAGAGCCACCCATTACACTTTTTCGCTGAACCATCTCACGAGCTTTTCTTGCGGCAGCACGTGCTGTAGCCGCAAGAATAACTTTATTTACAATTAACCTGGCTTCACGCGGGTATTCTTCCAGATAGATTCCCAATGCCTCTCCTACGGCAATATCAACAGCACCCATTACCTCTGAGTTACCCAGTTTAGTTTTGGTCTGTCCTTCAAACTGTGGTTCCTGTACTTTCACTGAAATAACAGCAGTTAACCCCTCACGGAAATCATCTCCTGTAATCTCAAACTTCACATTTTTCAGCAACCCAGATTTATCAGCATAAGCCTTTAATGTTCTGGTTAAACCCCTTCTGAAACCGGCAATGTGAGTACCACCTTCATGTGTATTGATGTTATTTACGTAAGAGTGTACGTTTTCAGCATAGCTATCATTGTATTGCAAAGCAAGTTCAACTGGTATCCCGTTTTTAATTCCTTCAACATAGATAGGCTCTGCAATTAATGAAGGCCTGTTTCCATCAAGGAACTGAACAAACTCTTTTAGACCACCTTGAGAATGAAAAAGCTCAGTAAGGAAATTTCCCTGATCATCTACTTCACGCTCATCTGTTAATGTAAGTTTGATCCCTTTATTTAAGAATGACAATTCTCTTAGTCTTGATGCCAGCGTATCATAACGATACTCTGTAGTTTGAGTAAAGATGCTCGCATCTGGAGTAAAGGTTACTATTGTACCTCTTTTGTCAGTTTCTCCAATAGATTTCACCTCATAAAGTGGCTTTCCAATGCTGTACTCCTGTACCCAGACCTTACCTTCACGGTGAACCTCAGCCCTTAAATGTGTAGATAATGCATTAACACAACTTACACCGACACCATGTAAACCACCGGAAACTTTGTAAGTGTCCTTATCAAATTTACCTCCTGCATGTAAAACCGTCATAACGATTTCTAATGCTGATTTTTGTTCTTTTTTAGTTATTCCAGTTGGTATCCCACGCCCGTTATCTTCAACTCTTATCGAATTATCTTTTAGAATATTTACAAGAATAGTATCGGCATGACCGGCCAGTGCTTCATCAATGGAATTGTCTACAACCTCATAAACTAAATGATGTAATCCTTTAACACCAGTATCACCTATATACATAGAAGGGCGCTTACGCACCGCCTCTAAACCTTCTAATACCTGTATATTATCTGCCGAATAATTTGACTTTGAATCCTGTTCTTCGCTCATAATTTTTATTAAAACAATTAGCTTCAAATTTAACCATTTAAGGTCAATTTACAGTTATATGTTAATAACTATTTGAACGTAAATTACCGAAAACCATCCTAAAAATTAGAGTTGTTTAGGATACTAAATTTGAAATTTTATATTTGTTTAACTTTAGCATTTTAGAGTAAAAAAATGGCATTAGAAAGGCCTATTAAAAAACACAAGAAAAAAGTATTTTAGAAGCATTTAAGGCTTCTTAATTTTAAAAAATCAAATGAAAATAACAACAAAATTTAGCAGTATCGCTACCGCGGCAGTCATCGTTTCTGTAATGTCTGCATGTCAAAACAAAGATGTTGCACCTGCAGCAGGTTCGAAGACAGAAACAGTTGCTGTTCCTGACAATGAGAAAATCGTCTATGTAAATTCAGATTCTTTATTGACCAAGTATCAGTATTTTAAAGACGTTAATCAAAAACTTGAAGTTAAAGCAAAAAAGGCTCAGGAAGACATGGCTTCTAAAGCTCAGGCCTATCAACGGGAAGTAGCACAGTATCAGCAACAAGCAAATACATTACCCGCAGATCAGCGTGCTGCAACGGAGCAAAGATTAGGCAGAAAGCAACAGGAATTACAAGCATATCAGCAAAACGCAAGTGCTGCATTGCAAACTGAACAAGCTTCAGAAAACGAGAAGCTGTATGATAAAATAGCTGAGTACCTTAAAACTTATGCCAAGAAAAAAGGTTTTAAAATGGTATTAAAATATTCAAAAGGCAGCAGTGATATTTTATTTGCTGATCAAAGTCTTGATGTAACTAGCGAAGCTATTATTGGCTTAAATGAAGCTTATAAGAAGTAATTTATTAGCCTGATGTAAAGGCCTGGAAATTTCCGGGCCTTTCTTTAACATTAACTCTCTAGTTCTCCTTGTGCAACCCATCGATCAGGTCGTCAGTATCTCTTCTATCTTTTTTTGTTGGCCGTCCTGTTCCTCTGTCGCGCTTTAGTGCTGGCGCATGGAACATAGATTTAAAGGCGTGAGTTTCTTCCTGGGGCGTGATGTCTATATACTTGGTAACAGCAATTTTAGATTCGACCCTATTGTATAAAAGCTCTACCACTTCTATCACTTTTTTTTCGATCCCTTTTGATACCTGATATACATCACCAGCCTTTACGATTGCGGAAGGCTTAAGATTTTGACCCTTCAATTTCACCCTTCCAGCTTTGCAAGCCTCTGTTGCAAGACTCCGTGTTTTAAATAGCCGGATTGCCCAAAGGTATTTATCGATCCTGAGTTTCTCTTTTTCAGTCATAAGATTTCAAAAATAAGCAACAAAAAAACAACATTATGCACCGAAAAGAACGTTAGATACATAAAATTCATTTATTTTGTCAAAAATTAAAATATTAAAATGATTGCAGAATTAAAAAAGTTAGTAGAAGCCGCTTGGGATGACAGAACTTTATTGGAATATAATGAATATTGCGAGGCAATTGAAACAGTAATTATGCAGCTTGATAAGGGTGAAATGCGCGTTGCGCAACCTATATTAAACTCATGGGGCATAAATGAATGGATTAAAAAAGCTGTTATTCTTTATTTCCCTATCAGACAGATGAAAATTACTGAGGTTGGGCCCTTTGTATTTCATGATAAAATGAAACTAAAAACTAACTACAAAGAATTGGGTGTTAGGGTTGTACCTGGTGCAAGCGCAAGGTATGGTGCTTATTTGGCCAAAGGTGTAATTATGATGCCATCTTACGTAAACATTGGAGCCTATGTTGACGAAGGTACCATGGTGGATACATGGGCCACAGTTGGTTCTTGTGCTCAAATTGGCAAAAACGTACATCTTAGTGGCGGTGTCGGTATTGGTGGTGTACTAGAACCCATACAAGCCGCTCCTGTAATTATTGAAGATAATTGCTTTATCGGGTCACGTGCAATTGTAGTAGAGGGTGTTAAAGTTGAAACTGAAGCTGTTCTGGGTGCAAATGTAGTGCTTACGGCATCAACTAAAATTATTGATATAACCGGGTCAACTCCAAAAGAATATAGAGGAATTGTGCCTGCACGTTCAGTTGTGATACCTGGCACCTATGCTAAGAAATTTCCTGCTGGTGAATATCATGTGCCTTGTGCATTGATAATAGGTCAGCGTAAGGAATCTACTGACAAGAAAACCTCTCTCAATAATGCGTTAAGAGAAAATAACGTAGCTGTATAGCATAATGAATATTGGTTTCGAGGGGAAGCGCGCAGCAAATAACTTAACTGGACTAGGCAATTATAGCCGTTCTTTGATTAGTCAGCTTGCTAGCAAATTTCCAGAAAACCAATATTTTGTTTTTACTCCAGGTTTAAAGAGTAATCCTCAAATTGACAAGTTCTTTGAGCCTGTTAATATATCTTTAATCTTACCGCGCACTTCATCGCCTTGGTGGAGATCGTTAGGCGTTAAAAAACAAATATTAGATAATAAAATTGACCTGTTTCATGGCTTAAGTCATGAAATACCTATTGGACTTCATGCCATTAAAATTCCATCAATAGTTACCATTCATGACTTGATATTTTTGCTCTTTCCGAAGCAATTTAGCCTAATTGACAGGTTTATTTATAAAAAAAAAATCGAATACGCCTGTAAATACGCGGATAAAATTGTTGCAATTAGTGAGCAAACTAAGCAAGATATTATCAGATTTTTCAAAGTAAGCTCTGATAAAATAGAAGTTGTTTATCAGAGCTGTGATAATATTTTCAAAACTAAAGTTAGCGATGCCACTAAAGATGCAATTAAAAGCAAATATCAGCTCCCAGATAATTTCATTCTCAACGTAGGCACAATAGAAATAAGGAAAAATCTTATTGCAGTGATTCGTGCGTTACCACGTATTCATCAACAATATAAATTAGTAGTTATTGGCAAAGACACCGCTTACGCGGATTTAGTAAGACAAGAAATTGAAAAGCTAAGTCTGCAAAACCGGGTTATATTTTTAAAAAACGTTCCCTTTAATGACTTGCCAGTCATTTATCGATTAGCTAGTGTATTTGTATACCCGTCAATCTATGAAGGTTTTGGTATTCCTATCATAGAAGCGTTGTATTCAGCACTACCAGTAGTAGCTGCCACTGGATCTTGCCTTGAAGAGGCAGGAGGGGAAAATAGTATATATGTAAATCCAAACGATAATTTGGGATTCGCTACTGCCATTAACACGATATTGGATAATGGAGTTTTGAAAGAAAAAATGATAACCGCAGGCTTGCATTTTGTCGAGAAATTTAATAATGACTCAATTTCTGCGCAGATGATGTCGCTTTACAAAAAAGTAATTAATAATTAATATAATCAACCAATGTTTCGGATAGAAATAGAAAAAGCATTAAATACTCTAAAAAATGGAGGGATCATCTTATATCCTACTGATACTATTTGGGGATTAGGCTGTGATGCTACAAATGAGGATGCTGTGGCAAAAATAAATAGCATTAAGGGAAGATCTGAAGATAAAAGTTTTATTATATTACTTGATGCTGATAGCAAAATCAAGAGCTATGTTACCGATGTTCCTGATGTTGCTTACGATTTGATTGAATATGCGGAAAACCCGCTTACATTGATTTTTTCAGGAGCAAAGAATTTAGCTAAAAATGTTATTAACAAAGACGGGTCTGTAGGGATTAGGATCCCGAAACACGATTTTTGTCAGCAATTGATCCAGAGATTCAGGAAACCCATTACTTCTACTTCAGCTAACTTAAGCGGCAATCCCAGCCCTAGGGGGTTTGATGAAATCAGTAGCGAAATCAAAAATCAGGTAGACTGTATTATTTATCTAGAGCAGGAGATCACTACTCCGAAAAAGCCTTCAACAATAATCAAAATTGGATCAGGTGGGCAATTCTCATTCATTAGAAGGTAAGTTTTTGTACTTTTGCAAACCGAGTGATGGAAAAATATTTACAACATCCTATTTTCAAGGTTATTGCAGAAATCGCAAATTTACACAGCACCGAAGTATATGTAATTGGGGGTTATGTAAGAGACATTTTTCTGCAAAGACCATCTAAAGACATCGATATTGTGGTATTGGGAAATGGGATTGATTTTGCTGAACTTATTGGCGTCGCTCTTAAAACAAAAGTTGCCGTATTCAAAAATTTCGGCACTGCTATGCTCAAATTTAAAGATTTAGAAATTGAGTTTGTAGGCGCCAGAAAAGAAAGTTACAGGGCAAATTCGCGCAAACCTATTGTGGAGAATGGCACCATTGAAGATGATCAGCTAAGAAGAGATTTCACTATTAATGCGCTGGCTATCTCTTTAAATAAAAATAATTACAGCCAACTCGTAGATCCTTTTGGTGGTCTAAAAGATCTGGATGGTAAATTGATAAAAACGCCGCTCGACCCGGAAATAACATTTTCAGATGACCCTTTAAGAATGTTAAGGGCGATTCGTTTTGCATCACAGCTGAATTTTTCTATAGACCAGCGTTCAATTAATGCTATCAAGATCCAAAAAGATCGAATAAATATTGTTTCTAAAGAACGGGTTACCGATGAGTTAAATAAAATTATTCTCTCTCCGCGACCTTCTATCGGATTTAATTATCTTTTTGATACCGGCTTGCTTCAACTTATTTTCCCTCAGATGTATGCCCTTTATGGCGTAGAAATTATTCAGGGGAAAGGACACAAGGATAATTTCTATCATACATTACAAGTGCTCGACAATATTTGTGAGGTAACTGATGATCTTTGGATTCGCTGGGCTGCTATTCTGCACGATATAGCCAAGCCTCCCACTAAGCGCTTCGAAGTAGGTCATGGCTGGACATTTCACGGTCATGAAGACAAAGGTGCACGGATGGTGCCACAAATTTTTTCGCAATTGAAGCTCCCTTTACACGACAAGATGAAATTGGTGCAAAAGCTTGTACAATTACACCTCCGCCCAATTGTACTTGCTCAGGAAGTGGTTACAGATTCAGCGGTTCGTCGGCTTTTATTTGATGCTGGTGAAGATATACAAGCACTTATGATACTATGTAACGCCGATATTACTACCAAGAACGAATATAAGGTTAAAAAGTACCGTAACAATTTCGAACTTGTAAAACAGAAGCTCAAAGATGTTGAGGAACGGGACAAGATCAGAAATTGGCAACCTCCTGTTACTGGTGATGATATTATGAGGATATTTGATCTTAGGGCCGGAAAAGAAGTAGGAGTATTAAAAAATGCGATTAGAGAAGCTATATTAGAGGGAGAGATAACAAACACCTACGATGAGGCATTAACCTTTCTAATAAAAAAAGCCAGGGAAATCGGCCTCACTTATTCAACCAAATAATTCTATTTTACAAAGTATATTTTATTTTTTAATTTTATAGCTGGAAAGCAAGCTCAGATGGCAATTTATAGATTCAGAATAAGTTTCGAAGATTTCGATGAAGTAGTAAGAGAAATTGATATTAAGTCAACGCAAACTTTTGAAGATTTGCATAAAGCGATTCATCGCTCAACAGGGTATTCATCAGAAAAATCTTCTTCTTTCTATGTGAGTACAGATAATTGGATAAAAGGCGATGAAATTACCTATTTACCCAATCAACGCAGAACTGATAGAGGAGTCGCCTTAATGGAAAATTCAAAGCTAAGCAGTTTTATAGAGGATCCGCATCAGAAATTCTATTACATATATAATTTTGATAGGCCGTTTGATTTTCATGTAGAACTGATCAAGATCATTCTACATACTGACCCTAGCATAGAATATCCTTTCTTAGTAAAAAGTCTGGGAGAAGCTCCTAGGGTAATCAACAAGAACAATTTTGATACTGTAGCCGTTTCTTCTAATCCTGTTTCTTCTGATTTCGATTTCCTTAATGAAATGAATTTCGTCCCAGAGGATACCGAAGAACTGGAAGCAATGGGAGGCAGAGGAATCAATACAGAAGTTAAAAGTGAGGAGAGTGAGGAGCATGATGTTGAGGAGACAGATGAGTTTGCTGACAATGACGGCTACGAGGATGAGGAATATAAGGACGACTACTAGTATTTGATATGGTGCAAGGCAAATTTCTCATTGTAATTGTCGGCCCTACGGCCATCGGGAAAACAGCTTTGTCCATCCGTTTAGCTCAATATTTTGATACTGAAATCATCTCTGCAGATTCACGGCAATTTTTTAGGGAAATGAATATTGGTACGGCCAAACCTTCATCTGAAGAGTTAGCATCGGCACCACACCATTTTATCGACTCCCATAGCATTCAGGAATTTTTCAGCCCAGGTGACTTTGAAATCCAAGCAATTGCGGCCATAGATTTGTTGTTCCTCAAGAAAAATATTGGAATACTAGTTGGAGGTTCAGGTCTTTATATAAATGCTGTCTGTAATGGCCTTGACAATTTACCGACTACAGATCTTTTGATAAGAGAAAAATTGAATGCAGAGTTTGCGAAACATGGAGTTCCGTATTTAAGGAAAGAATTAAATACTATAGACCCAGAATATTTTGCGAAAGTTGATCAATCTAACCCACAACGAATGATAAGGGGGTTGGAATTTTACTTATCAACAGGAGAAAAGCTTTCATCATATTTAACAAATACCAAGAAAAATCGGACTTTTAACGTCATCAAGATAGGTCTAACTGCAGATCGCAGCGAACTGTATCACCGTATCAACAACCGGGTAGATCAAATGATGGAACAGGGGTTATTAGATGAGGTAAAAAAACTCTATGAATATAGAAATCTAAATGCCCTAAATACTGTAGGTTACTCAGAACTATTTAAATACCTTGACGGGGAGATAACCCTGCAAGAAGCTACTGATCAAATTAAACAAAACACAAGAAGATTCGCAAAACGGCAGCTAACCTGGTTCAGAAAAGACGACAATACCAAATGGTTTGAACCAAACCATTTGGATGAAGTGATTACCCATATAACAGAAATTTTATCTAGGCCTGTGCAGTAGGCCCACCAAAATTCATAGGAAAACCAGGAGGCTCCTCCTGTGTTTTTATCCTGCCGTTTATAGCTTCGTACTTTTCAATATTATCCTGAATGGCCCCAAGTAATCGCTTTGCATGCTCTGGAGTCAAAATAATTCTTGATTTAACCCGAGCCTTAGGTACACCCGGCATTACTCTAATAAAATCCAGAACAAACTCAGTATTAGAATGCGTAATGATAGCCAAATTGGAAAAAATACCTTCCGCTACTTCTTCAGAAAGTTCAATATTTAGTTGGTTGTCCTGATTTTCTTCTTCCATATAACAAAACTAATTTTTTATTCTTAAATGTGGCGGTTTGAACTCCTTAAATTTACAAAAAAGTCCCCCGACTTTACGAAGGGGGACTTGACATAATAGCATCAAATATTATGCTTCTATTTCTTCTTGTTTAGAAGCTAATAACTTATCGTATTCTTCTTGAGATCCAACAATGATACGTTCGTATCCGCGCACTCCGGTTCCCGAGGGAATTAAGTGGCCAACAATAACATTTTCTTTTAGTCCAAGCATGTTGTCACGTTTACCAGCAATAGCCGCTTCGTTCAATACTTTCGTAGTTTCCTGGAATGAAGCTGCAGATATGAATGATTTCGTTCCTAATGACGCTCTAGTGATACCTTGAAGAATAGAACTCGCCGTTGCAGGTCTTGCATCACGAACTTCGATTTGTTTAAGATCCTTGCGTTTCAATTGAGAATTTTCATCTCTCAATTTACGCAAAGAGAGTATCTGACCAGGTTTAACTATGTTTGAATCACCAGCTTCAACTACAACTTTCTTGTCGTATATTTCATCATTTTCAATCATAAAATCCCAACGATCCACAGAGTTATTCTCTAAGAAAACAGTATCTCCCGGATCCTCGATATGAACCTTCTGCATCATCTGATGTACAATAACCTCGAAATGTTTATCATTGATTTTTACACCTTGTAAACGGTATACCTCTTGGATACCGTTAACTAGATATTCCTGAACTGCAGCAGGTCCTTTAATAGCGAGTATATCTGCAGGTGAGATCGATCCATCAGATAGTGGCATACCAGCTTTAACAAAGTCATTATCCTGAACAAGAATATGTTTAGACAGAGGAACTAGGTACTTTTTAATTTCGCCGTCTTTAGATTCGATCGTCATCTCACGATTACCACGTTTAACTCCACCTAAAGTTACAACTCCATCAATCTCAGTAACAACAGCAGGATTAGATGGGTTACGCGCTTCAAATAACTCAGTTACACGCGGCAAACCACCCGTAATATCCCTGGTTTTACCAGTTGAACGAGGAATTTTAACTAGGATTTGACCAGTTTGAACCATATCACCTTCATCGATTGCAATGTGCGCACCAACTGGAATATTGTAGTTTCTGATCAATTCACCCTTTTTATCTACTACTCTTACAGAAGGGTTTTTAGTTTTATCGCGTGTATCAATGATTACCTTCTCACGGTGACCTGTTTGCTCATCGGATTCTTCACGAAACGTGACACCTTCTACGATCGCATCAAATTCAATTTTACCTGCAAATTCTGAGATAATTACAGCATTATATGGATCCCATGAACAAATCCTATCACCTTTTTCAATTTTAGCACCATCTAAAACATACAAGAATGAACCATAAGGGATATTGTTTGTCATAATGATCTTACCCGTTACAGATTCAATAATTTTGAATTCACCCGAACGTCCAAGAACAATTTGAGTGTCTCCATCGTCTGTTTTGGTAGAAACTGTACGTACGTTTTCAAATTCAATGATACCATCAAATTTAGCAATAATCTGAGATTCAGCAGCAATGTTTGATGCTGTACCACCCACGTGAAAAGTACGTAGGGTTAATTGTGTCCCTGGCTCACCTATTGACTGTGCAGCAATTACACCAACAGCCTCACCTTTTTGAACACGTTTCCCTGTCGCAAGATTACGTCCGTAACAAAGTGCACAAACACCTCTCTGATTTTCGCAAGTCAATACCGAACGAATTTCAACACCTTCTAAAGGAGATTCTTCAATTGCTTTCGCAATCTCTTCATCAATATCTTGTCCTGCACCAACTAGTAAACTACCGTCTAACGGGTTAAATACATCATGTAGTGAAATACGCCCTAATAATCTATCGTACAATGGCTCAACAATATCCTCGTTATCTTTTAAAGCTGTTGTGTACATGCCTCTCAGCGTGCCACAATCTTCTGCATTAACGATCATATCTTGTGCAACATCATGTAAACGACGCGTTAGATAACCCGCATCTGCAGTTTTTAAAGCCGTATCTGCCAAACCTTTACGAGCACCATGGGTTGATATGAAATATTCAAGAACTGACAATCCCTCCTTAAAGTTAGAAAGAATTGGGTTTTCAATAATTTCACCACCAGAACCAGATTTTTGAGGCTTAGCCATCAAACCACGCATCCCGCAAAGCTGACGAATCTGCTCCTTAGAACCACGTGCGCCCGAATCAAGCATCATGTAAACGGAATTAAAACCTTGGTTGTCATTAGACAATTGGTTCATTACGAATGATGTTAAACGGTTATTGATACGTGTCCAGATATCTATAATCTGGTTATAACGCTCGTTATTGGTAATGAATCCCATATTATAGTTATTCCTTACCTCTTCAACTTCCGCTGATGCTTGCTCCAAAAGTGTATGTTTCTCCACCGGAATATTTACATCTTGCAAATTAAACGACAGACCACCTCTAAATGCCATTTGGAAACCTAATTCCTTGATATCATCCAGGAAGCGTGAAGCGCGCGCCATGCCAGTTATCTTAACAACATCTCCAATAATATCGCGTAGAGATTTTTTAGTTAATAACTCATTAATATAACCCACTTCTTCCGGCACCATTTGATTAAACAATACACGTCCAACAGTAGTTTCGATAAGTTTATTTACAATAACTCCAGTCCCATCTTTTACATTTACCTTAACTTTGATAAACGCATGAAGATCAATTCTTTTTTCGTTATATGCGATAATAACTTCTTCAGAAGAATAAAATATTGAATCCTGTCCTTTAACTATACGTCCCTCATCTGTTCTTCGACCCTTAGTAATATAATAAAGGCCCAAAACCATATCCTGAGAAGGTACAGTGATTGGAGTACCATTAGCAGGGTTTAAAATATTATGTGCAGCAAGCATTAATACTTGCGCTTCTAATATCGCAGCATGACCAAGCGGTAAATGTACCGCCATCTGGTCACCATCGAAATCCGCATTAAACGCAGTACAAACTAACGGGTGTAATTGTATGGCTTTACCTTCAACCAATTTAGGTTGAAATGATTGTATTCCCAATCTGTGCAAAGTAGGCGCACGATTCAATAATACCGGATGTCCTTTCAAAACGTTCTCCAGAATATCCCAAACCAAAGGATCTTTTCTATCAACTATTTTCTTTGCAGATTTAACTGTCTTAACAATTCCACGCTCAATCATTTTACGAATGATAAAAGGTTTGAAAAGCTCAGCTGCCATATCTTTAGGCAAACCGCATTCATGTAACTTAAGGCTTGGCCCTACAACAATTACAGAACGTGCCGAATAATCTACACGTTTACCCAATAAATTTTGACGGAAACGACCTTGTTTACCTTTAAGGATATCGGAAAGTGATTTTAACGCACGATTACCTTCTGTTTTTACAGCATTAACTTTACGTGAATTATCGAATAGCGAATCCACAGCTTCCTGTAACATACGTTTTTCGTTACGCAAGATTACTTCCGGAGCTTTAATTTCTATTAAACGCTTAAGGCGGTTGTTACGAATAATAACGCGACGGTAAAGATCGTTTAAATCAGAAGTAGCAAAACGACCACCTTCCAATGGAACCAATGGACGCAATTCTGGAGGGATAACAGGTACGATCTTAATAATCATCCACTCTGGATTATTCTCGATACGAGTCCGTGAACCACGGAAAGCCTCAACTACCTGAAGACGCTTTAACGCCTCATTCTTACGTTGTTGAGATGTTTCGTTTGCAGCCTGGTGACGTAAATTATAAGAAAGTGAATCTAAATCGATACGTTTCAATAGATCTTCTAAAGCTTCAGCACCCATTTTGGCGATGAATTTATTAGGATCTTTGTCGTCTAGATACTGATTCTCTTTAGGTAACTTGTCGAGGATATCCAAGTACTCTTCTTCCGTTAAGAAGTCCATGTACTGGATGCCTTCGTCAGACATTAATCCCGATTGTATTACTACATAACGTTCATAATAAATGATTAAGTCTAATCTCTTAGTAGGTAAACCTAAAAGGTATCCGATTTTATTTGGTAATGAGCGGAAATACCAAATATGCGCAACAGGAACCACCAAATTGATGTGTCCCATACGCTCTCTACGTACTTTCTTTTCAGTAACCTCAACACCACAACGATCACAAACAATACCTTTATAGCGGATACGTTTGTACTTACCGCAATGACATTCATAGTCTTTAACCGGACCAAAAATACGCTCGCAGAACAAACCATCACGTTCAGGTTTGTAAGTACGATAATTGATGGTTTCAGGTTTTAACACCTCACCGCTTGAGCGCTCCAAAATAGCCTCAGGCGATGCCAAACTAATGGTAATCGAGGTGAAATTGCTTTTTAATTTATTATCCTTTTTGTAAGACATAGCTCTTTTGTTTTTAGTAGCTAGTATTTAGTATCTGGTATTAGTTGAAAAGACAAATGCCTTAAGAATTAATACCAGATACCTGATACTTATCACTACTTAGTCTAACGTAATATCTAAACCTAATCCTCGTAACTCATGTACCAACACGTTAAATGATTCTGGTACGCCTGGTGTAGGAAGGTTTTCACCTTTTACAATTGCCTCATAGGTTTTTGCTCTACCGATAACATCATCTGATTTCACAGTCAATATCTCCTGTAGAATATTTGCAGCACCAAATGCTTCAAGTGCCCAAACCTCCATTTCACCAAAACGCTGACCACCAAACTGGGCTTTACCACCCAAAGGCTGTTGTGTAATCAAGGAATACGGTCCGATTGAACGGGCGTGCATTTTGTCGTCTACCATGTGCCCAAGTTTCAACATGTAGATAATCCCAACAGTTGTTGGCTGGTCAAATTTTTCACCCGTTAAACCGTTATTTAGGTAAGTTCTTCCAGAAGCGGGAAGTCCAGCCTTGGCGATCCAGTCTTCCACCTCATAATGCTTAGCACCGTCAAAGATTGGAGTTGCAAATTTAACACCTAATTCTTTTCCAGCCCAAGCCAATACAGTTTCATAAATCTGTCCAAGATTCATACGTGAGGGCACACCCAATGGGTTCAACACAATATCAACTGGAGTTCCATCTTCAAGGAATGGCATATCCTCATCACGTACGATACGGGCAACAATACCCTTATTACCGTGACGACCTGCCATCTTATCTCCTACTTTTAACTTACGTTTCTTAGCAACATAAACCTTAGCCATTTGAACAATACCAGACGGTAATTCGTCTCCAACGCTGATGGCAAATTTATCGCGTTTGTAAGCACCCAGCTCTTCGTTTACACGAATGCCGTAATTGTGCAACAACAGCTTAATTTGATCATTTTTGTCCTCATCAGTCGTCCATTTGTAAGGATTGATGTGCGTATATTCCAAATCAGATAAACTCTTCTGAGTGAATTTAGCCCCTTTAGGGAACAATAACTCCTTGTAAACATTGTAGACACCTTGAGATGTTTTACCGTTTACAATCTGGAATAACTTGTCTACCAGTTCATTCTTAAGGTTTGTAGTTGCAATATTGTATCGTTTATCCAGCTTCTCTATTGCTGATTTTTCTTCAGCTTTAGTAGTTTTCTTAGCTCTTGAGAACAACTTCGTATCGATTACTACACCTTTAATAGAAGGAGGTGTTTTCAATGATGCATCTTTAACATCACCTGCTTTATCTCCAAAAATCGCACGTAATAATTTTTCTTCTGGTGAAGGATCCGACTCACCTTTAGGAGTGATCTTACCAATAAGAATATCGCCTTCTTTAACTTCAGCACCAACACGGATAATGCCGTTCTCATCTAGGTCCTTGGTAGCTTCTTCAGAAACATTAGGGATATCTGGTGTTAATTCTTCTTCCCCGCGTTTTGTATCACGTACTTCTAACTCAAACTCTTCTATGTGTAGTGATGTAAAGATATCTTCGCGAACGATACGTTCGTTGATTACAATCGCATCCTCAAAATTATATCCTTGCCAAGGCATGAAAGCAACCTTTAGGTTTCTTCCTAATGCTAACTCACCATTTTC
Source organism: Pedobacter sp. (assembly GCA_025351765.1). Lineage (GTDB taxonomy): Bacteria > Bacteroidota > Bacteroidia > Sphingobacteriales > Sphingobacteriaceae > Pedobacter. Next base: position 5,674 of record JANXVH010000108.1, on the reverse strand, counting down.
AGTTGCATATCCTTCACATAAAACTTGCCCTTTAACAACTTTCTGACCTTTCTTAACGATCGGTTTCAAGTTGATGCAAGTGTTCTGGTTGGTTTTCTTAAACTTGATTAATTTATAAGTTTTGCTATCACCTTCAAAAGAAACTAAACGATCTCCGTCATTTCTGATATATTTAATAGTAATCTCATTAGCATCAACGTACTCAACAGTCCCGTCACCTTCAGCATTTATCAACGTTCTCGAGTCACGTGCAACGCGACCTTCCAAACCTGTTCCAACGATAGGAGCTTCAGGACGCAATAAAGGTACCGCTTGACGTTGCATGTTTGATCCCATCAAAGCCCTGTTCGCATCATCATGCTCAAGAAACGGAATTAATGAGGCCGCAATTGAAGTAATTTGATTAGGTGCTACGTCCATTAAGTCCAATTTCTCAGGCTCAATAATCGGAAAGTCACCCTCATAACGTGCCTTAACACGAGGAGTAGTGAAATTACCTTTATCATCATATTCAGCATTCGCTTGAGCAATGGTTTTACCATCCTCATCTTCAGCAGACAAGTATATAACTGGCTCATTAACCGAAACCACACCGTTATCGACTTTTTTATAAGGAGTTTCGATGAAACCTAAGTTATTGATCTTAGCATGTACACACAGCGAAGAGATCAAACCAATGTTTGGCCCCTCTGGCGTTTCAATAGTACACAAACGACCGTAGTGAGTATAGTGAACATCACGTACCTCAAAACCTGCTCTTTCACGCGATAGACCACCTGGACCTAAAGCTGATAGACGGCGTTTGTGAGTAATCTCTGCTAATGGATTCGTTTGATCCATAAACTGAGACAATTGATTTGTACCAAAGAAAGAGTTAATAACCGACGATAAAGTACGGGCATTAATCAAATCAGTAGGTGTAAATACCTCATTGTCACGAATGTTCATACGCTCACGAATAGTACGTGCCATACGAGCTAAGCCAACGCCAAACTGAGCATATAATTGTTCACCTACTGTACGAACGCGACGATTCGACAAGTGATCAATATCATCTACTTCTTCTTTAGAGTTGATGAGTTTGATAAGATACTTAACAATCGCAATAATATCTGCTTTTGTCAATACCTTCACATGATCAGGGGTATCCATTTTTAACTTGCGATTAATACGGTATCTACCCACATCACCTAAGTCATAACGTTTATCTGAGAAGAATAAACGCTCAATAATACCTCTTGCTGTTTCTTCATCAGGTGGTTCTGCATTACGCAAAGCACGATAGATATTTTCAACAGCCTCTTTTTCAGAGTTGGAAGTATCTTTTTGTAAAGTATTATAGATAATGGTATAATCAGCCTGACTTGCGCCGTCATCTTTAGATAAGATGATAGTTTTAACTCCAGCATCAATGATCATATCAATATGGTCATCTTCTAAAACCGTATCCCTATCTAGGATCACTTCGTTACGATCAATAGAAACTACCTCACCGGTATCTTCATCTACAAAATCTTCAACCCATTTTCTTAGAACCCTTGCGGCGAGTTTACGTCCAATAAATTTCTTTAAGCCTGATTTACTAACTTTAACTTCATCGGCAAGGTCAAATAACTCAAGAATGTCTTTATCAGAATCATAACCAATCGCCCGCAATAATGTGGTAACCGGGAATTTTTTCTTACGATCAATGTAAGCATACATGACGTTATTCACGTCAGTAGCAAATTCAATCCAAGATCCTTTGAAAGGAATAACACGAGCAGAATAAAGCTTAGTACCATTTGTGTGACGGCTTTGACCGAAGAACACTCCTGGAGACCTGTGTAATTGAGAAACAATGACACGCTCTGCCCCGTTTATCACAAACGTACCCTTAGGAGTCATATACGGTATGGTTCCTAAATACACATCTTGAATTATGGTTTCAAAATCTTCATGCTCAGCATCATTACAAGAAAGCTTAAGCTTTGCTTTTAACGGAACACTATAAGTTAATCCACGGTCGATACACTCAGGTATATCATAACGAGGTGGATCAATAAAATAATCAAGAAACTCCAAAACGAAAATATTTCTGGAATCAGTGATTGGGAAATTCTCAGCAAATACTTTAAACAAACCCTCAGTGTGACGGTTGTCAGATGTAGTTTCTATCTGAAAAAATTCTCTGAATGATTGCAACTGCACATCTAGAAAATCTGGATAATCTATTATGTGCTTACTTCGTGCAAAATTTACTCTTTGGTCGACTTTATTTGCCAATGGACTAAAGTTAATTTACTTTAAGAATAAACTATTTGTTTGGTTAGCCGTTAAACAAATTCATCAACCAAACAAGATGAAAAGTTTATAAACAGGTATAGACTCCGACTATATAGTCGGAGTCTATGATTAAAGTTGTTTTGAAATTAAGTGATTACTTAATCTCAACTACAGCTCCAGCTTCTTCTAATTGTTTCTTCAAAGCCTCAGCTTCGTCTTTAGTAACACCTGCTTTCAATTCTTTTGGTGCACCATCAACTAAATCTTTTGCTTCTTTCAAACCCAAACCAGTTAGGTCTTTTACCAATTTAACAACTGCTAATTTAGCACCACCAGCTTCTTTTAATATAACATCAAAAGTTGTCTTTTCTTCAGCTGCAGGAGCAGCATCAGCAGCAGGTCCAGCAACAGCAACTGCAGCAGCAGCTGGTTCAATACCATACTCGTCTTTTAAGATTTGAGCTAATTCGTTAACTTCTTTAACTGTCAAGTTTACCAATTGCTCAGCAAACGCTTTTAAATCTGCCATTTTATAGATTTTTAAAAATTTACGTAAAATAATTTATTAAATATGAAACTTATAAGGCGTTTCCTTAACCTTCTCTCTCTTGTAGAGTTTTAACAATTCCTGCAATTTTGCTACCGCTAGACTTCAACGCTGAAATAACGTTTTTAGCCGGCGACTGTAATAAACCAATGATATCTCCAATAAGCTCTTCTCTTGATTTCAAGCTCACCAATGAATCTAAATGATTATCACCAACATATATCGATGAATCGATGTATGCTGCCTTAAGTACTGGTTTATCAGATCCCTTTCTCAACGCTTTGATCAGTTTTGCCGGAGCGTTACCTGAGGTTGAAAATAATAAAGCTGACTGACCTTTAAGGGCCGCAAAGATCTCTGATGAGTCGCCCTCTAATCCTTCAATCGCTTTTCTGATTAAAGAATTTTTAGCAACTTGCATTTCGATCCCGCTTTCGAAACATTTGCGACGGATATTATTAATCTTAGCAACAGATAAGCTAGAAGTATCAGCAATATAAAAATTACCGAACTCTTGCATTTTCTCTTGAAGAGCTGAAACTAGTTCGTGTTTTTCTTCTCTGTTCATAATAATTAGATCCCCGTTACTGATTTAGCTTCGATCGCAATTCCAGGACTCATTGTAGAAGAAACATGAATGCTCTTAAAATAAGTTCCTTTTGCAGCAGATGGTTTTAGCTTAGAAATTACTTGAAGAACTTCTAATGCATTTTCATATATTTTTTCTGCAGGGAATGATACTTTTCCTACCGAAGCATGAATGATACCACTTTTGTCAACTTTAAAATCAATCTTTCCGCCTTTAACATCGGTTACTGCTTTACCAACTTCGTTAGTTACAGTACCTGACTTAGGGTTTGGCATAAGGTTACGTGGGCCTAAAACTCGGCCCAGTTTCCCTACTTTTGCCATACAAGCAGGAGTAGTGATAATAATGTCAACATCAGTCCATCCACCTTCAATTTTGGACACATACTCGTCTAAACCTACGAAATCTGCACCTGCTGCTTTAGCCTCTTCTTCCTTATCAGGATTACAAAGAACTAATACACGTACAGTTTTACCTGTACCGTGTGGTAAAGTTGCGATACCACGCACCATTTGATTGGCTTTACGTGGATCTACACCTAAACTAACATCGATATCAACCGATGCATCAAATTTAGTAGTAGTAATCTCTTTAACCAAAGCAGCCGCATCCTTTAAAGAATACGTTTTACCAGATTCTAGTTTAGCATGTGCCTTTTTTTGATTTTTTGTTAATTTAGCCACTGTTGTAAACTGTTTTTTGTTAATTAATTTGTCCAGGGCGCATCACCACTAACGGTGATTCCCATACTGCGTGCTGTACCGGCAACCATACTCATTGCCGATTCGATAGTGAAAGCGTTCAAATCAGTCATCTTATCTTCAGCAATTGACTTAACCTGATCCCAAGTCACCGAACCAACTTTCTTACGGTTGGGCTCAGCAGAACCGCTCGCTAATTTAGTAGCGTCTTTTAACTGGATAGCTACAGGCGGGGTTTTGATGATAAATTCGAAAGACTTGTCAGCATAAACAGTAATTACAACTGGTAATACTTTACCGGGCTTATCTTGGGTACGAGCGTTGAATTGTTTGCAAAATTCCATGATGTTCACCCCTTTAGCACCTAATGCAGGTCCCACTGGTGGCGATGGATTTGCAGCTCCGCCCTTGATCTGTAACTTAACAAGTGCACTGACTTCTTTTGCCATTTTCTGTTTTTGTTAATTTTTAATACTCAATGTTAAATGTTGGAAGCAATGTAACAATTAAGGTCTTTATTCTTTTTCAACTTGCATGTAATTAAGTTCAAGAGGGGTTTTACGCCCAAATATCTTAACCATAACTTTCAATTTCTTTTTCTCTTCGTTAACCTCTTCAATAACCCCTGTAAAGCCGTTGAATGGTCCATCCATAACTTTAACATTCTCGCCTATGTAGTAGGCTATATTCATGGTTTCACTTTGTTGGCTCATCTCATCAACCTTACCTAAAATACGGTTAACTTCTGACTGGCGCATGGGAACAGGATTTCCACCTTTATCTCCTAAAAAGCCAATTACACTATTAACATTTTTAATAATGTGCTCGAGCTCCCCATCTAAAATAGCCTCTATCAAAACGTAACCTGGATAAAAATTTCGTTCTTTCGCTATTTTCTTTCCATCTTTCATTTGGTAATATTTTTCCATCGGAATCAATACCTGTGGAACCAAATGAGAGAATCCTAAACGGCTAATTTCTGAATCGATGTATTGTTTTACTTTCTTTTCTTTTCCGCTAACAGCCCTAACTACATACCATTTTAACTGATCGTTCATTGAGCTATATTAATTAGAAAGTGATTTATAAAAAGTATCTAAAACGAATGTAGAACCCTTATCCATAGCAAATACAACTAATGCAATGATAAGTGAAGCTACCAAAACCAGAACTGCAGAACCCTGCAATTCTCCCCATGTAGGCCAAGTAACCTTCTGGGTCATTTCTTCATACGATTCTTTAATAAATTGAACTACTTTAGCCATAATTAATTATTTGCACGGGAACAAGGATTCGAACCCTGATCAAAGGTTTTGGAGACCTCTATTCTACCATTGAACTATTCCCGTGTGTTAAATCTGCTTCCTTAAAAAACAGGCTTATTTTTAGAAGCAAAGTACTCAGGCTGTTAAAGCCTAAGTACTTTGCTTTTATTTACACTATTGCTTTACACCCCTATACAGGATAGTTAAAACTATTTTAAAATCTCAGTTACCTGTCCAGCTCCTACAGTTCTACCACCCTCACGGATAGCGAAACGAAGACCTTTTTCCATTGCGATTGCATTGATCA
>JANXVH010000081.1 GCA_025351765.1 Pedobacter sp. | reverse complement strand
ATGCCAATACAGTTGGCCAATATGGCAATAAGGATGTGATAATGAAATACATTTCAAATCAAGGCAAGGTTAAAGATTATAAAATAGTTCATTCCGAACAACTGAATTTATTTGATATTTAATACCTCGAGGCTTGCCTCGAGGTTGTTTATTAAATTCCCATTCTTTTATTACCGCATGGGATGATGAAAAACTCATAGGACTAGGAAACGCGCTTTCAGACGGTTATTTAGTCGTTTACTATCCGCATCTTATTGTTCACCCAGACTATCAAGGGAAGGGTGTAGGAAAGCTAATCTTAAACAAACTTCAAGAAAAGTACGGCATGTTTCATCAACAAATCTTAGTAGCGGACGGAAAAGCTATCGACTTTTATGAAAAATGTGGATTTGAACGCGCCGGAGAAACAAAGTCAATGTGGATTTATCAGGGGACTGAGCATTAAAGTTTAACAGCCTACTTCTAAGAATAAGACCGTTTAATGATAAAAAGAATACTAGAGAACACTATTGGAATGCCTATGGTATTTTTATTTTGTAGACCACTTAAAAATGAAGGATATGCCGAGGCTTTATCTTTTTTAAAGGATATTAAAAACTGTGTGTTACTAACATCTTTCTTAGCACCAAGTTTCTTTACGGCTGCATCTGTTACTTTGGCTCGATCGGTTGAGTTATTGACAGAATAATTATTTGGTATCGTTATTTTCCAACCAAGTTCTGGGTTTTTATAAGATTTCAAACTATCAATCGTACTGGATGACTGACCAAATGATTTTGGCGTAATGAAGAATAAAAACAAATATATAGCAATAACTTTTTGATTCATGATGTCATTTTAACGTCAATTCGATTAGTATTTGGTTTCCTAATATAATAATCCTGCTTAATAGATTTACATAAATGTCCTACAAAACGCAAAAAATGATACCATTGCCGGTCTTGATGCATTTTCAATAAGCTTATTGTCTATCTGCAGTTTTCCCGCATACAGGTATGCTGTTATTTACACAACCTGCAATTTTTACGTATGTTTAGATATGGATCAAAAGACTTTTATTATCAGTTACCAAACTTTCCATAACCTGAATGCGCTAAATCAGGAAGATCAATCCCTATGTAACCTGGCGGAAAAGGCACTGGATTCTTCCTATTCGCCCTATTCCAAATTCAGGGTTGGTACTGCTATTCAGTTGGCTAATGGAATTGTAATCACTGGTAGTAATCAAGAGAATGTAGCTTATCCTTCGGGCCTCTGCGCAGAGCGGGTGGCGCTGTTTACTGCGGGCGCAACGCATCCAAATGTGGTCATCGAGAAAATGGCGATTACCGCACGCAGCGAAGATTTCGAGATTGCCAGACCCATAGCTTCTTGTGGAGCCTGCCTACAGGTTATGGCCGAATTTGAGCAACGGCAAAAAAAAGAAATAGAAGTGCTTTTTTATTGCTTAAATGGACAGATCATTAACGCAAAGGGGATCAAAAACCTGCTGCCTTTTGCTTTTGTAGAGGATCGATTGGTTAAATAAATAATCCACAGCATACTGTTGGAAACTTCTGTTCTTAAAATCTATGTCCAACCCTTATATTTACGGAATCCAATCCTTTTTTGATGAGTGACGAAATAGAAAACAACGTAAACGAAGAAAGTACGCATACCGTAATTCCTATTAACGGGCTTTACGAAAACTGGTTCCTCGATTACGCATCTTATGTAATTCTTGATCGCGCGGTACCACACATCAATGATGGATTAAAGCCCGTACAACGCCGCATCATGCATTCTCTTAAGGAAATGGATGATGGCCGCTTCAATAAAGCGGCCAATGTGATTGGAAATACCATGAAATATCACCCTCACGGTGATGCTTCCATCGGTGATGCCATGGTGCAAATTGGTCAGAAGGACTTATTGATAGATTGTCAGGGTAACTGGGGCGATCCGATAACTGGTGACAGTGCTGCGGCGCCCAGGTATATAGAAGCCAGGCTTTCTAAATTTGCGAATGATGTAGTTTTTAATCCGGATACTACCGTTTGGCAGCTAAGTTATGATGGAAGAAATAACGAGCCCATTACACTTCCGGTTAAGTTTCCACTCTTGCTGGCACAGGGAGCAGAAGGTATTGCGGTAGGATTGGCTACTAAGGTAATGCCGCATAATTTTATCGAGTTGCTCGATGCCTCTATTGAGGTATTGAAAGGTACTAGGCCTAATATTTTACCAGATTTCTTTACCGGTGGCATGGCAGATTTTTCTGCTTATAATGAGGGAATGAGGGGCGGAAGGATCAGGGTGAGGGCCAAAATTACAGAAAAGGATAAACGTACGTTGGTCATCACTGAAGTTCCTTATAGTACCACAACTGGCTCTGTAATAGACAGTGTACTTTCTGCCAATGATAAGGGAAAGATTAAGATTAAGAAGATTGAAGACAATACCGCAAGGCATGTGGAGATTGTTATTCATTTAGCACCTGGCATATCGCCCGATGTAACGATTGATGCATTGTATGCATTCACTTCTTGCGAGGTTTCGCTATCGCCGAATACTTGTGTGATCCAGAACGATAAGCCTAATTTTTTAAGTGTTAATGATATTCTGGTTCAGAATACGCAACACACAAAAGGGTTGTTGAAATTGGAACTTGAAATTAAATTGCATGAGCTTCAGGAAAAGATATTTTTCAGTTCCTTATTAAAGATCTTTATACAAGAGGGGATGTATAAGCATCCAGAATATGAAAACGCAATCAATTTTGAGATGGTTGTGGAAGTTTTAAATAGGTTATTTGCACCTTTCAAAGACCAGCTTTACCGCGAAATAGAAGCAGAAGATTTAAAGAAACTGATCGACAAACCGATGAGTAGCATCACCCGCTTTGATGTGAAGAAGGCGGATGATCAAATGAAAGCGCTTGCTGATGAGATCAAAGTAGTGAAAAATCATTTGAAACATCTAACTGATTATGCCATTGCCTGGTTCCAGAAATTAAAGGATAAATACGGAAAGGGTAGGGAGCGTAAAACGGAAATTAGGCTGTTTGATAGGGTAGAGGCTTCTAAAGTAGCTTTAGCCAACGTAAAACTGTATATGAACAGGGAGGATGGTTTTATTGGAACAGGGTTACGTAAGGACGAGTTCATCGCCGACTGCTCAGACATAGATGAAATTATTGTATTTAGGGAAGATGGTAAATGCATTATCACCAAAGTAGCGGATAAAACGTTTGTTGGCAAGGGTATTCTTCATGTGCAGGTATTCAAAAAGAACGACGAACGTACGGTTTACAACCTGGTTTATAAAGATGGTGGAACAGGCGTTTCCTATGTTAAACGGTTTGCTGTAGTAGGTGTAACGCGCGATAAGGAATACGACCTAACTAAAGGCAGCAAAGGCTCTAAAGTGTTGTATTTTAGTGCTAATCCTAACGGGGAGGCTGAAGTAGTTACTGTCCAGCTTAAACCGCATACCAAGTTAAAGAAACTGCAGTTCGATCTTGATTATGCAGAAATTGCGATTAAAGGCCGTGGATCACAGGGGAATATCCTTTCTAAGTATCCAGTTAAAAAGATTTTGTTTAAGAGTAAAGGTGTATCTACTTTGTCTGGCTTAAAGATTTGGTATGATTCCTTATTAAGAAGGTTAAATGTAGATGGAAGGGGTAAGTATCTCGGCGAATTTGATGGCGATGATAAAATTCTTCAGGTCCATAAAGATGGATGGTATGAACTGAGTACTTTTGAATTGAGCAATCACTTTGACGCTGATTTAATCCTTATTCAGAAATTTGAACCGGAAAAACCATTTGCTCTGGTGCAATATGAGGGTAAAGCCAAAAACTATTTCGTAAAACGTTTCCTGTTTGAGCCAATAGCAGTTGGCCGTAAAGGTGGAATGATCAGTGAAGAAGCTGGATCTAAGTTTATGTACTTGACCAGCAACCCCGCTGCTGTATTGACTGTAGAGGTGTTAAAAGGTAAGACGCAAGCTCCCGAAACTTTGGATGTTGTGCTGGCAGACTTTATTGATGTGAAGGGTATTAAAGCCAATGGAAACCGCCTCTCTCAGCATGATGTTAAAAACATCAGCATAGCCAATCATGAAGAAATTGAACTGGAAATAGAACATAAGACAACCTCTGCTATTCCTGTTTCTGCTGAGGAAACTGGCAATGAAGAAGAATCTTTAAACGATGAGGTACAAGAAACTGAGCAAGAAAAATCAATAGCTGATGCACCAGAAGAAAAGCCTGTAAAAGATGTTAAATTTGAGATTACGAATCCGGGCGATCTCGATATTGACGATAAAGGGCAGACTAAATTATTTTAATTTTGCTTCTTCGATTGAGCCGGAAACGTCATGTAGTTTGGTTTGCCTTGCTTCACCCCTTTTATGTGAGTGTTACTGAGATTGAGTAGAATCAGAAAACAACGAAGCAATCCCATCTTGCATGATGAAATTGCTTCGTACCTCGCAATGACAGGAAACTATAAACTACTGATACTGAATGTAGATCGGAGCCGGTTTCAATTTTAATAATTCTTCCGGTGTCATTAAGCGATTAGGTGCTTTCTTCAAATCGTTTTTGTAAAACAATTTGAATCCGGTAAACTGAACTGGCTCAGAGAAAATGAAGTATCTGTAAGTACCAATCTTAAGATCAGGCTCACCCCAACCGTCCATGTGCATCACAATTTGTACTTCAGGACGAAGTTTAATGTTTTTATAATTGGTTACCATCTTTTTAGTGAAACGGTGCACGGTAAATACCTTTGGAGGCAAGTTGTATTTTTTAACCAGGTTGGCCAGGTATTCAGAACAATAATTGATATCCGCAGCATCATAAGTTCCTATTTTTTTACCCGGAAGTGTACCATCTTTCATAGAGAATTCAGGGTCAATACCTAAATGCACCTGAGGCATTTTTAAGTATTTTTCAATTCTTGGCAACTCTGCCCTTATGTTACTCAAGGCCACCTGTAAGTCAAGAAATACGATCGCATTTTGCATCTTCGCTATTTTTAAAACAGAGTCAATCTGTTTATCTCCCATACGGTTAATGTATTTTCCATCTTTTCCGGGAGTCCCACTTGCAACAGCTGCAATGTAATGTACACCTGGTTGAACAGGAGTGGAGGGATCTGCTTTCTCCCAATGTTTAATCTCTTTATTTAAGCGACTCCACATTTCTTTTGGTGCATATTCGCCAAGGGCACCCATTTTTTTTGAATGAAGGTTACCGTAATAGACAACAATACGCTTAAATGGCAATATTGCGCCAGCAAGTGGGTAAGGCTGGTTTTTTACAGGCCATCTACCTGTAGTATCGCCATTGGCCAATTTTTTGATCTTTGCATTATATTTTGCAGTATCAACAGGCTCGCGAACGGTCCCAACTTCAGCGGTTACATTAGAATCTCCAGATGTTGCACTAGATTCTTTGTTGCCGGCTTTTTTTGTTTCAGAAGTACAACTGGTAGATAAGCCGATTGAAAACAATCCGACCATGAGCATCCCTGCTAACTTGGGTAATTTCATTTTTTATGTTTTATTAAGGTAAGATTATGCGTTCCCATTAGGCTGAGGGCATTTAATAATTTCCTACAAGTATAACACTCCTTACAATAATATAAAAGCTACCCTGCTGATATATCTAAAATTAGTTTATAAATGATCAGATCTTTACTACACCAACAGTTTTCACAGTTGGTGTCTGGGCTTTTGCACCATTGTTATTGCATTTGCCAAGCAAGGTCCATATTAAAACAAAAATAATAATTGTTGAAATGCAGCCTCCGCCAAGCTTTTTAGCACCCCAGGCTGCAATTAGTCCTCTAAAAAAGTTGTTCATATTTGCTATTTAAGGAGTTAA
>JANXVH010000099.1 GCA_025351765.1 Pedobacter sp. | reverse complement strand
CCTCCCAGAACGCCCTGGTCAAATATCGGCGGAACACATTTCCATGTTGCCGCGGAACGTCTGATCAATTTCAGCGGTATACCCACATTAAGCAAGGAGCGACACTTTTAGAAATCGGGAAAATAGCAAAAGAATTTTACGTAATTGAAGAAGGGTTATTCCGGACATACCTCTATAACTATGAGGGCGATGAAACAACAACAAGCTTTTATTGCCCTGGCGAAATATTGATAGAATCTCTTTCCTTATTTAAAAGAATACCGTCAAAAGAAAATATTCAAGCAATAACCGATGCTGTTGTTTGGAAAATTGAATATGATCATTTTTTAGCATTGCTTGATCAAGTGGAAGGACTACGTGAATGGGGGCGGCATTGGGCTACCAATCAACTATTCATCTTAAAGCAACACTCCATTAATTCATTAACTATAAATGCTACCCAGCGGTACTTAGAAATTATTGAGCAGAAGCCGCAACTAATCAAATTCGCTCCATTAAAATATGTAGCCTCCTTTTTAGGTATTACCGATACCTCATTAAGCAGGATCAGAAAAGAAATTTCCAACAATTAGATTTCTTGCCAAATGGCAAGTGTGTTCTCTTATATCGTTGATAATTTTGGTCAACATTTAGATCAAAATTTTAGAAAATGAAAAACACAGTGAACTGGTTTGAGATTTATACCTCAGACTTTGAAAGAGCGAAAAAATTTTATTCGACAGTATTGCAATGCAAACTTACAGACTTATCTGTGAGCAACGACAGACATGCCGATATGCAGTATACAACTTTTCCGCATAACCTGAATGGCGAAGGATCAAGCGGGGCGTTAGTAAAGTTAAATGTTGCCCAGCCGGGAATAGGCGGGACATTGGTATATTTCAATTCAGAAGATATTGATTCAGATCTAACCCGTGTAGAAGCTGCTGGGGGAAAGGTTATCCGGCCAAAACAAAACTTAGATGACTTTGGGTTTATTGCTTTAATAGAAGATACCGAAGGGAACATGATTGGGCTACGTTCAACGAAATAGTTATACGTTCACTGGTTGATGTTTAAAACCGTCGACCAGTAAGATGCCCGTTTTCGTCCCCTCAGGCTCTTCCAACGGAGACTCTGAGGTTGCACAATGCTTGACGCAATATCATAAGATGTTGTAGTAATGTTTGATTACATCGTATTATTATTTACTAATTCCTTATTCATTATTATTTTTTAATGCTTTGTCTAAAAGAAAGGCAAAATCTGATTCTGATTTAGAGCGCTTCGAATGTTGTGATGATTCCTTTTGGTTAAAATCTTTTACAACTTTTCGATCACTTCGAATATCAATCAACTCAAGTTTATAAACTCCGAATTGATATGATATAATGCGAGCGGTTATTTTTTTTCCAACTACTGCCGACTTTGGAATCCTGACGTCTTCAATAGTGCCAATATACTTGTCATACACGGTTACTTCTGCATTATTACCGGAGATATGAGTAACCCTTACACGTACTTGCAGTCCAGGAGATGGTAGTTGACATAATTCAAAATAATTTATTGCTGGTGTAGTATGCTGGGTAAAATAGACTTTTTTGTCAATGTAATCAACAAAGGCCAAGTTTACTAAAATCATCTGCCCTGATTTAACAGCTTTAGTCGTTCTTTCTGCGGCCAATAGCTTCCCAGTTAAACGATAGTCACGCTGCCGCAGGGTTGTAGATTTTGCAGAGATATCCACTACTTTGCATTTGTGCTTCTTGCCTTCTTCTTTTTCGATCTCAACGAGAGTCGATCTGAGTGATTCTTGGTTATATATTACAGCGATTCGGTCGTTAAAAATTTTTTCGGTATCAAAATATGGAATTGACCTAATGAAAGCTTGATTTCTGAAAATATGTAATTTTTCAAGCGCATTCTGGTAATTTGTCTGTTTTCCATGTGTAATGGCTAAATAAATTCCAGTGCATTGGCTACTAATATTTCTTGAAGCCAATGAAGAACTAATAATTGCGTCTACTTGAATTGGCGAATTATCAGCAATTCTCCTGATAAACAAGTGATTCGCTCTACTGCCATCTATCATCAGTGGTAATAAGCGGGAAATAAAATCAAGATCTTTAAAAAGTTCAAAATGATGAATGAGATTCCAAGCCATGTTGGTGTTCTCAAGAATGTGATTGTTGTCCTGTTGGCAAAGTCTAATGCAATAATTTTCCAGTTTAATCTTACCTACTTTGGTCGTATCCCTTAAATCGATCAGACGAAACAAACGAAACAAAAAAGGCGATTTGATCGTATATAAATAAGGTTGGAAAACTTCTAATAGCTTCTCTTTCAATT
>JANXVH010000044.1 GCA_025351765.1 Pedobacter sp. | reverse complement strand
GTTTGTTTTCTGATTGCTCCATATTGAAATTTCTATGAAGCCAAATTTATAACAGGTGCCAAAGCAAGTCAATATGTGCCGTATTGCGAGCTTACATTTTATTTTGAGGTAAATTGAATTTAGAAGTCTTGGTAAAGATTTCTAAACGTACTCCTTAGTCCGAATGTAATAAGCTGGGTGTTTTTGCTAGTTAACCCTTCGCTACTTTCCCTTCTATATACCCCCCCAATTTCCAATCGGAGGTTGTATTTAGGGTTGAGCAAATAGGCTACCTTAAGCTCGGTGAAGTATAGGTTTGTTTTAATGCCCTGGCCAACATGACTTCCATATTGCACAGACCGGGTTTCATAACCCAAATTTATGTTTTTACCATAATTTGTTCCTTTAGTATCTAAGCCATATCTGGCATATGTAGCCTGGCCTTGGAAATCAAATCTTTGATAACTATAATTCATTATACCCAACAACTCCCTAAAGTTTGCACCAAGCGGATGAGCTAAAGGCTGGTTCATGCCCGAGTAGTTACTTATTCGTTGATAATGGGCATAAGTATAAGGCCGTGCAGTATTGAATTCTACCAAATAATTCAGGCTCTCAACATTAGCTAAGTCAGAACCACGGAAACCCAATTGTGCAGCCCATTTATTAGCCCAATATCCTTTCCCGGCAAAAACTTCCTTTGCCGTAAACTCGTCAAACATGAATTGGCCATAAATAGTTGTCTTTTCTAAGAGCTCATAGTGCGTGTTTAATCCTAACCTAAGTTTATCAGGAGACTCCGCATTAAGGCCTTCAATTGGTCTCAGGAATACAAATGGATGAACGTAATTGAAATCAAATCCTCGTTTCCCTTCAGGTTCCGCATCTGCCCAAGTAATGGCCTGAAAGAATCCTATAGATAAGCGATTATTAACGTTCCAGTCAATATAGTGCATGGCATTCCACTTCCCTCTAGCTCCTAGTCGTCTATCGGAAGTGAGTCGTTCCGCACCATTATCGAGCATGTAAGAAAATATGGTCTGGTATTGTACATTCCCTAAACTCGTTCTTAAACGCAAAAAAGAATAGTTGGCGGCCACATCAGAAAGCAGCATAGAACGATACCCATCACCAATAAAGTTCTTATCATAACCTAAAGCAATGTTAATGTATTTGCTTGGCGTGAATGAAAGCAAAGCAGTTGCGTAGGCATAGTCTTTAGTTTTACCAGAGATTTTAAGGTCTTCTGCGGCTTCGCTGGGTATAACCTTATTTGAATCAATATATCTCGTTAAATAATTAGCAAATACGCCTTGGTTTTCAAATGCATTGGTATAAAAAGAAAACTTCTTACCAATGGCACCTCCAATTTGAAAACCTCGAGTGTTTTTCCAGGTAGTTTTTGATTCGTCGAATTCCCGACCTATTTGAAAATCCGGGAGGAAGTCTGCATAAACGGTGTAGTCAGGTGCTGTAAAATTTAGTAGATGTTCCTCGGTCAATTTTCTTCTCAGCCAACTTCTTCTATTCAAACTGTCGGTGCCGACTTTCATTAGCTCTGAATACCTTGAGTTTAAAAGACTATCATCCGCATAAAAACCTTTGATTGAACTATGCAATTTTGAGTTGCGATCGTAAAACTGTTTATTTAGCTTTTGATAAAACGGGTAAGAATAGGGAATATTCTGATTAGGTGTGGCGTCCTGCGCGCTTGAGGTGAAATTAATCGATTGTAACAAGCAGGCAGCTAAAAATAATTTTCTCATTTAATAGCTATAATTTTTAAATCTTGGAATCAACAACATCCAATTCTTCAAATTTAGAATTCTGACTTTTGTATTCTTGTACTAAAGCTTTCATTTTCGTAACAACCTGGCGGTCCTCACTGTTTTTAGCAGATGCGATTAACGAATGGATTGCCGTCTCTACTTCAGAAAATACATATTCTCTTACTTTGCCAATTAGGATCTTTTCATGATGCGTTGGCATTGTGTTTTCATTATCATTTAGCAATTCCTCAAAAAGCTTCTCTCCTGGACGAAGGCCGGAATATTCAATTTTAATATCTTGATTAGGAATCAGACCCGCTAAGCGGATCATCTTTTTGGCTAAGTCAACTATTTTAACGGATTTCCCCATATCAAATACAAAAATCTCTCCACCCTTACCCATGGAACCAGCCTCCAACACCAATCGGCAAGCTTCAGGAATGGTCATAAAGTAACGTGTAATATCAGGATGCGTAACTGTCAAAGGCCCACCTTTTTCGATTTGTTGCTTAAATCTAGGAATAACCGAACCATTAGAGCCCAGAACATTGCCAAAACGCGTGGTAATAAACCTAGTTATCGGCTTAATATCTAATTCATTAATATAACTTAAACCGTTCTGAAAAATATGATTGTCTGCACTTAAAGAGTTGTTTAAAGATTGTACATAAATCTCTGCAATGCGTTTTGAAGCCCCCATTACGTTTGTAGGATTAACTGCCTTATCCGTCGAGATCATAACAAATTTTTGAACTCCATGTTTAACCGACTTATCAGCGATTGTTTTAGTTCCAAACACATTAGTTTTAATCGCCTCGCATGGATTATCTTCCATCATGGGCACGTGCTTATAAGCCGCAGCATGATACACATAATGAGGTTTATAATTACTAAATAAATCCTCCATCCTTTTTTCATCTCGAACGTCTCCTATATAGGAATGAAAATTCTTACCCTTATAAGTCTCTGAAAGTTCCAAATATAATTCATGGAGTGCACTTTCAGATTGATCGTTCAAAATAATCAAACCGACTTCAAATTTCAGCAATTGCCGTACTATTTCACTGCCAATTGAACCAGCAGCACCTGTAATAAGGACCCTCTTATTTCTTAACTCCTTACCTATACCATCAGTATTAATATGTATGGACTTACGATCAAGAAGATCTTCTATATTTATATTTTGAATTTGCGCAGTTTTAAGTTCCCCATTAATCCATACATCCGCTGGGGGAATATTCAAGACTTGGATGTCGTTTTCCAAACAAACATCAACTATCTGATTTTTCTTTTCAATAGGGATGGTATAAGAAGCGAAAATAATTTCATCCAACTCATGTTCAATAATGAGGTTAATCAAATTCTTAGCGTTAAGTATCCTAACCCCGTCAATTGTTTTACCAACTTTCCTATCATCATCATCCACAAAAGCAATGATATTTTTATTGACGCGATTATCGTGATCGAAAGTCCTTTTAGTTGCAACACCGGCCTCACCAGCACCGTATATCATTACCCTAACTTTATCAAGTTTTAGATTTTTAATATACATGAAGAAAAATTTTACTAAAACCCTATATGTTATTAATAGTAAAAAGCTGGCTAAACCGTTTACAACTAAAGTACTACTGGAAATATATTGATGTCCTCCGAATGAGACAATAATCATATTTACAAAGAAAAATATGCCGTTGCCTATGAGTACAGAAAAGAGTATGCGAATACTATCTTGCGCACTGGTATATCTTATTATTCCGGAATATGTCTTTACATTGAAGAATACTACGCTATTAATTGCAGTGACAAAAACAATATTTCTGCTGAATTCGATGAAGTCTAAATTGGAAAGGTCAAAATTGTATTTAATCAAATATGCCAGGGATAGCGAAAGCATGCATATAATTAGATCTAAAGAAAAAATGATCCAGCGAGGGACGATATTTAGTTGAGTAAACAATTTCTAATTTATAGGTATAACAAAGATAAGCAATTTTTGTGCTAAATTATAAGAGCTTGAATTACTTAAAAATCTGTAGAGAATCTCCCATATTCTTCAAGAACCTAGAAAAACAACCTTAAAAGTCAATAATATGACTCGAATACTTCCAACTAGCGAATTGCTACTTTTATAAAAATCAAGATTGATCTTTATTTTATCAGGCAATATTACATCTATGTAATATCTCTCAGGGTCTTTCTGGTGACTAAGTATATCGTTTTCATTTTTATACTTGATTGACGCCATATCGGTAATTCCCGGTTTAAGGTTAAGGACCCTCAATTGATCCGGTGTGTATAAATCCACATATTTTCTAACTTCAGGCCTAGGTCCAACAAAACTCATATCGCCAAATAGCACATTTATAAGCTGAGGCAATTCATCAAGTTTAAACTTCCTAATAAAAACACCTATAGACGTAATTCTTTTATCCTGATTTCCCACAGTTAAAAGACCTTTTTTATCTGAATCAACATACATTGATCTGAATTTAAACAACAAAAAATCTCTGTTGAATTGTCCAACACGCGTCTGTTTATAGAATGCACCTCCTTTAGAAGATATCCTGATGATAACAATCAAGATAAGGAATAGCGGTGATAAAATAAGTAAGCCGAAAAATGAGCTTAAAAAATCGAATAGTCTTTTCATTAAAACAAACTTCTATAAGCATTCTCTACAGTGTTACAAATAAAATTCACTTGTTCTTCTGTCAACTGTGGATAAATCGGCAGAGAAATCTCAGAGGCATAATTTGCATATGATATCGGATAATCCTCAATTTTATACCCTAAATCTTTGAATACGGTAAGCATTGGCATAGGAACAAAATGAACATTTACTGCTACGCCTTCTTTTGTAATGAATTCTATCATTTGATCACGCTGAAATTCCGTAATCTCATTGATCCTCAAAGCATACAAGTGATTACAAGAAATTCTTTTTTCATCAGCTAATCGTGGGCATTTTGCCCATGATTTTTTTGTAAAAAAACTTTCGTAATGTTTTGCAATGTGGTATCTCTGATTCAATAACTCACCATATTGGCGGATCTGCCCCAACCCTAAAGCGGCACATAAATCAGGCATATTAACTTTTAGTCCCGCAAACAAAATATCATATTTCCAACCTCCAGCCTGAGATTTTGTAAAAGCATCTTTTGTTTGTCCATTTAATGACCATAATCTCATTAGTTTATATTCCTCAGAATTATAAAATGGTGAAGGTAGGTTAATGCAAATTACACCTCCTTCAGCGGTAGTTACATTCTTTACTGCATGAAAGGAAAAAATAGAAATATCAGTAGCATTTCCTGATTGGATGTGATCAAGACTTGCACCAATAGAGTGTGCTGCATCAGATACAATTAATATCCTGCCTAAAGCTTTCTGCTTTTCCGAGTTTGATTTAAATAGTTTAACAACATTTTCATCTTTAACGATAGCATTGATCTGATCGTAATGACACATTAAACCCGCAAAATCTACGGGCATGATTATCTTTGTTCTTTCAGTTATGGCTGATTTTACTTGTTTGGGATCTACAGTAAAATCATCCAACACATCTACCATTACCGGAGTTGCCCCGCAATGAAGGACGCTCAATGCTGTTGCTGAATAAGTGTAAGCAGGTATAATTACCTCATCTCCTGGCCCCACCCCAAACCATTTTAAAACTAAAATAGCACCTGAGGTCCAAGAATTTACACATAAAGCCTCTGGACAGTTAGTAAGAGTAATAACTTCCTGTTCCAATGCCTTAACTTTTGGCCCGGTAGTAATCCATCCTGATTTAAGGGTATCAACAACTTCAGCAATTACATGTTCGTCAACAAATGGTGGTGAGAATGGAATTATCATTTTTCTTTTTTTTAAGTATAAATTCATCTTTCGCTCAGCTTGAAGAAAGACACCATAAAGTTCATATGAATTATTTTGATAAAAGGTATTTACATAACCATTATCTACAAAGTCAGTTGTCAGTGAAATTGTAGGGCTGGTTACAAAGGCTATTTCTTCAAATGCTTTCAAAACCATTTTCCCTAAGCCGTTACCTTCTTCATCTGGACTAACACAAATCGATAGCAATGAAGCAGATTTTCCTTCATCAAGTTTAACGGCAGATTTAAGAGAAATAAATAATTTCAAAATCTGTGCCGGTTTTGATACTAATTGTGGTAAAGCGGCCCAACCCATTGCCAACATTCTTTTCTCAAGTATTTTAGTATAAAAACCAGATTTACATTTAGTCCCAATTGCAAAAGCAACCAATTTATTTTTATTAAATACACCTACAGCAATGCCTTCAGGGTGTTCTATAATACTTTTATAAAAAATTTTCAGGAAGGGTTTGCCTAATGACGTTAGAAAAAAGCCATTAAAGGCCCTAAAATGCAACTCTGCCACCTGACCGCTCTCATTTCTAGATAAAACTCTACAAACCGTCATCTTATCAAATAAATTAATTTTTCAAGATTACCTCTTTTAGAAAAATTGGTCAAAGCATAAGTTTGCCCTAAACGCCCTTTTTCTTTTAGTTTCTCCTGACTCATTTGACTAATCTGTATAAAGGATTCTTTTAACCACCTTATATCTTCAGCGGGTCCCACCCAACCACATCCAGATTCTTTAATGGCTCTTGCTGTATCACTTTCTTGATCAAGAGTTGCAAGAATGGGTTTTGCAGAAAACATATAAGCTGGAAGTTTTGATGGAATTGAAGTTATAGCCCCACCTTTTATTACGGGAAGCAATAGTACATGTGCTTCTTGTTGAATTTCTGGAACCGCTCCTGCTGGTACTACTCTAAACAAGATGTTTGTGACTCCCAATTTCTTTACAAGTTCTGTGCAAGATTTTTTGTTTGCACCACTACCAGCAATAACAAGGTCACAATCCGGTAAATTAGCCAAATAAAAGGCGTTAATTAGTGTTTCGATCCCAGCCAACGGGCCTATATTTCCCAGATACATAAAGGTGAATTTATGATTGCTATTATCCTGATCAACAAATTGCATAAAGCTGGCTTCATCTTGCCAATTGTAAACTACTTCCAACTGTTCATCATCTAATTTTCTAGTTTTCAAAAGATGCGCTTTCATATTCTCAGAAATCACAATTATTGTTTTAGCATTTCTAAGATGGTATTTCTCCAATGGCATCAATATTAAGCCGACTACTGCACCAAGTCCAAATGGCAATTTATTTATTAAGGATTCCGGATAGATATCCTGGATATGCATAATATAGGGAATCTTAAATCTCTTGCATACTTTGGCAATTAAAAACTGACTGAAAATCGGCCAGGAATTGATATAAACAGTATCAAATGTATTTTTATTATCACTAATATATTTGGACACTTTCTTACCAAAGCTATAGCTCTCCAATAGACGGCCAATAAAACTAGATTTGGGAGATACTCTGGAAGGCAAATGTACAACATTAACACCTAGCATAAGTTTCTTATAAAAAGACCCAACTCCAGAACTATAAAAATCAGCAAAATCAAATCCTTGCGGCCGCGAAGGTCTTGGAGCCAAAATTGTTACCTCAACACCATTATTAACCAGAGAAATAGCAATATCTCCACTTATTTGCGCAGAAACTACCGGTTCCGGGATAAATACACAACTAACAAGTAAGACCTTATCTTTCATCAGATGATATGATTTTTTGTATGTCATCTGACGAGGGATAAGAAATTAGAACGGCTTTTCTTGGTCCAGAAAACACAAATAAACTACCTGCAACCGCCCCTGAAACTCCTCCTTCAAATAATACCTCCTTAATGTCTTCAAAAGACGACGCACCACCACAGAAACTAACTGGTAAACCAGAATTAGAACAAACCAATTTCGCTAGGTTGATATCATAGCCTTTCAAGGTACCATCTCTATCAACATCATTAATGAAAATCTCACCAGCACCGGCTTCTGTCAATTCCAGTAATAGATCAGGAAGTCGGCCGTCATAGCATTTTTTTAGGGAATTGTTAACGACAATATATCTTCCAAACAGATCTCTCTTGACATTCAAACTGGCAACAATACTTTGCCGTCCAAAATAATCAGATAACTCTTTAACTAGTCTTGGCTTCTTGAATAGAGCTGTATTTAGTGCAATCTTTTCAATCCCGGACTTAAATATTTTTTTTGCATTTTCAATCGTTTCAATTCCACCACCATAAGTTAACGGCATAAAACAAGAAGATGCTATATCCTTAATTAAGGAAAAATTAGGCGCTTTATTCAACTTTGATGAATCAATATCAAATAGCATTAATTCATCAACTTCCTTTGCATTAAATATTTTTGCTACATTAATTGCGTCTCCTAAATATATCGGATTACTGAATTTTGTAGTCTTATATAATCCATTTCCTTTTAACAAAAGAGAGGGAATGATTCTTTTTTTTAGCATTCTAATTCTATAAATGACTTTAATAAATTCATACCATATCTATGGCTTTTTTCCGGGTGGAACTGAACCCCAAAGATATTATCTTTATTTAAGCCAGAAACAAATTTCTCTCCATATTCTGTTGTGCAGAGTATCTCAGAGGAGTTATAAGCGTCAACATAGTATGAGTGAACAAAATAAAACTTACTGCTATTTTCAAAACCATCAAACAATTCCAAATGTTTTGAAGCTTTAACAGAGTTCCAGCCCATATGAGGGACTATCCTTTTTTGTCCCAAATAAGTACTATCAAATTTTTTAGTCTCTGCATCAAACCAACCTAAACCAGGAATCTTACCTTCTTCACTTCCCTTTGTCATCAGTTGCATACCCAGACATATTCCCAATATTGGTTTTCTATTTGTTATAACCTCTTCAATCAGGCAGTCCAGTAAATGAGAATTTTTCAAGGCTAGCATTCCTTCATCAAAAGAACCTACCCCAGGCAAAATCAGCTTATCTGCATTTTTGATAAGATTTATGTCATTAGATACTGTACACTGAAATCCAAGATATCTGATCATATTAGAAACGGATCCAACATTTGCCATTCCTGTATCTATTATTATAATTTCCATCTATTGATTTATTATTGTTCTATTTTCTCTTTTCATCAAGTTCTGTTTAACTAATAAATTTTCATGCAAAACTATATTCCCCGGACTAAATCTATACTTCAATATTTTTGCAGGTACTCCCCCAACAATAGCATAAGGGGGTACATCTTTGGTTACAACACTTCCAGCGGCTACTATAGCACCACGGCCTATTCTACATGGTGTCATTATAATCACACCATGACCAATCCAAACATCATCATTGATGACTGTTTTATATTGATCACCTCTGCCAGAATCCCATATTAACACACCTATTTTATCATAAGTATGGTCATCAGAATTGATAAAAGCGGAACTGCTTCCTATAAGAACATGATTTCCTACTGTTATATTACATTGGAATAAGCATGAATAACCAATGCCTACATTATTCCCAAAATTCATACTTCTTCCTTTTGAAAATTTGGCGCTCCATTGACAATGCATGTTTTTACCAAATTTTACCCAGGGATATCTGATCTTGAAGATTAAAAGATTTCTGATCCTATTTAGGAATGCTTTTATCATAAACTAACTTATTTATCTCTGTTAATAAAGGCTGAACCTCTACCTCCCAGTTAAGTCTCAAATCAAATGCAGCTTTACCTCTTAAACCCATTTCTGCAGCCAGTCCAGGATTTGCAATAAGGTAAGTGATGGCATTAGCTAATGCATTACCATCTTCCATATCAATTACCAAACCACATTGTTCATCCTCTACTATTTTTACGATCTCAACAGCATATTCCGGAACCACAACTGGTATTCCGGCAGCCATATATTCGAATAACCTATTAGGCAAACTATCTATCCCAAGGTCTTTCCCATAAGCAATAAGGCCTACATGGGATTTAACAATTTCAATCTGCATCTGGTTGAATGGCATTCCCTCCTTTAAGTTAACCATTGATTCCAGCTTATGCTCTTTTAATTCAATAGCAAAATCTTTATACTCTTGCTGGTCTTTATGATATTGACTGATCATTAATACCTCGCAACCGACCTTATTCTGATTTAGAATCCGCATTGCCTCCAATACTATGGGAGTTCCTCTAGAGGGGTGATTTTTTCCATGAACAACAGTAAAAACATCATTTTTATGCTGAACAGAATAATCTATAGAAGCAAGAGCTTCTTTAGGTAAGCAACTTCTAATCACTAATGAATTAGCATTAAACTTATTATAATATCCTAGTACAGTATGGCTTACCGCTGTTACACAATTCACCTTGGCTACAACCTTAGATAACATATACTTTAATATAGAGCTGAATACAGGATATAAAAGTTTGTTCACCCTTCTTTCCAGCAGATCTTTATGATAAACTTCATGAATATCAAAAATTATCTTGTACTTATTTTTCTTAAAAAAAGTCAACAAGAAAGCTGCATCGGGGTCCGGCACATATACCAAATCAATATCTTGACGGGCATTCAATCTATTGATAGACTTCTTAACACTACTAAGCCTACCTTTAATTCCCATAGAGATCTCATAAATATCCCAGTTAATCAATTTATTTAGTGCATTTTCCTGTTCAAAAAAATGATGCTTCGGACCTATCCAGATTACGTTGTAGTCTTTAGCGAAGGTAAGAGCCATTTTTCTAAATACCCTAACGTCATCAGTAGGATGTGCTGTGGTAAAAATACATAGGTTCTTTTTGGGCATCACAGGATTTATCATGACTTTAATTTCTTTTGCAAGTTCATCGCAGAGCGGAAAAGTTTTTCATTTGAAGGGAAATCCGTCCAATATCTAAGCGGCATTTTGAAATAATTATCAAGTTCTTCATCAGTAATATTGAGTTTTCTACAGATGTAATCTTTATCATTTTGAATCTCTACAGGAGTATATAGTTCTTTTTTTAATTCAAGATGGGCTTCGTCCCTTGTCATATTACCTGATACAATCTGGCTTGAAGCATGCGCCTTTCTTTTATCAAATCCCCATCTTTTAGGCAACCAGTAATTCTGAAAAAATCGGGTAAAGACTGATTCGCCATGTTTAACGCCATAATCTTTCCAGCCAATTTCATCTGCTAAAAATGCCTTCGCGTTTTCTTTATCATAATCTATCAGATTTAATGGCATGTGAATTTTTAAGCCATAGATAAATGGAAGATAAACATACCTGTAGAAAAAAGAAATCGTCTTATAGCTTTTTAATTTAATGGAGCCAAATCTTTTATGAATTGACTTTAGTTGTTTGCTATCCATCGCATTATAACCCCAAGCAGCAGGCAAAATACTCTCACTTGCAATATTATGACCGGTAAAAACATGTTTTATCCCCTCTTTTGCAGCAAGTTTGAATAGAACTGCAAAAAATACATGATCCTGAGGAACATCCTGATTAGCCAAGCCTGATTTCAAATAAGAAAGCTGGAGGTCACGCACTTCCTCCCAATCTACAACATAGGTATGAAGTGTTATTTCGCATTTCTTTACCAATTTTTCTATATTGGATTCCGCAATTTCAGAATTCCAACCAGCATTAACGTGTACAGCCAATACCCTTAGGTTCCAAACTTTTGAAGCGAGGTAGGCCAAGTAACAGCTATCGGCACCCCCACTTAAACCAATAATACAATCAAATTCTTTTGACCTGGATTGCGTTTTTATCTGATCTAATAACTGCTTTAACTTTTCCTCTCCCCTATCACCGCTAAATACCCTTTCTTTTAATAGTTGCTCAGCCCCGCGACAATGATTACAGCGGCCATTTTCGTCAAATTCAATATCAGGATCTGATGTGTCCATCACACAATAACTACATATCTGATAATCTCTTTTCTCTACAAGCATTGGTTTAATTTCTTATTTTTAATAATTTATATAAATGCATTAGCTTTTCCACAAATGATTTTCCGCCAAAATTCTTAATACATTCTTTCCGGATAAGTGCATTATCCCAAACAAATTCATTCTTTCTAAATGCAGACATCATTTCACCTAACGCTTTAGGTGTATGATCTGAAACAGTCCTGCCATTCGTATCCTTTATCATCATTTCTGGTCCGCGACAAGGGGTCGTAACCACTGGAAGTCCACAGGACAAAGCTTCCATAACAGCTATACCGTAAGTCTCAAACCTACTGCTGAGTACAAAAACATCAGCGTTACTCAACTTAGATTTAACTTCTTCTTTATTGAGATATCCCGTAAATTCGATCTGATCATGAATACCTAATTTATGGGTGTGAGCTAACAATTGACTTCTTAATGGTCCTTCGCCGATTATAATCAATTTAACATCTTTTTCTGAATTAAAATACATAGAAAATGCTTCCAATAAAAGCATTTGGTTTTTAACATCAACAAGATTACCCACTGTTATAAAAGTAAATCCATCTTTTTTCAATCCGTCGACACTGAGTATGCTTTCAAATAATGGGTTTAATGCATTGGGAACAATTTCAATTCCCTTTGTGTCAGGAGACAGATCCAGATGAGTTAGTAATTTTTTAGCCAGCCCCTCACTAACTGTGACCACAATATCAGCATGTTCATATATATTCCTTAACCAGCCGATCTCAACAGCTGAGAGATCGCCATACATCACAGAACTATGCTCGGTAAGAACAACTGGTATCCTGTATATTTTCTTTATTTCAATAGCAAGCAAACCGGCAAAGAAGGAATTGTGTGCATGGATCAGATCTGGCAACCCATATTGATTAACATAACTTTTAAATCTTTTCATACCCCTTGCAACCGAAGCATCATACTGGCGTTGCCTAGAAATGAATTTTAGAGGATAAAATTTTTTCTTTACTGCAGTATTGTAGATTACACCATTAATTGCTGCATTTTCATATTTATAATACCTTGGAGCAAGAAAAAATTTTGAGGTAGGCAAATAGGCAACTGCCAGAATCCCCACCTGATCAAAATAAGGTTTGATCAATTCGATCTGGTCAAGTACATATACTGATGCCAACGGCATTTTTTCATAGCCCAACGGCTCTGAAGAAATGAAAAGAATATGTTTATTTTCCTGCATAATGTCTATATTCTAACCGCATCCCATTTAGGAACAGAAAAACAAACCCCAATTAAAACCCATGATATAAATGCAAAACAGGTATAACTTAATTCAGATGGAGGGCCAAATAAATGTGAATTACTAATTATCACAGAGAGACTAAATACAACCTGAATAGAAAAAATTGCAGTGACTACGGAACGTACAGAATGATCATTGATATTCTTTCTAATCTTATTTAACTTCATTATAATATATGTATTTAAGTATATATAATATAAGAGGCCTACAACTCCCAGTTCACATAGCAGAGAAACCATGCCATTATGTGGACTGGCTAAATATACTTCTACTCCTGTAATAAAAATCGGAACCATATTATGTCCTGAGAACATTCCATATCCTATTCCGAATATCGGGTTTTCCAGAAAAATATTGTAAGCAGAATTGATGGTAGTTAACCGGATAGCAACATCTACTGCATCTGTTGAATTGATGTTTAGATAAGCATCAATATTTCCAGAAGCAACCATCAGGTAAATGAACAAGCCCAAGCCAATGAATACACAAAACAACAGATATAAAACTTTTTTAACGTTAATCTTATTATTGAGCAAATAGTACAACATCAAAACAGCTAAAAAAGTAACCTGACTTTGTCTTGTGAAAATTATGACAACATTAGAAAAGACAATAACCAAAATTCCCTTTAACATCCAGTTTACAGCACCTCCCTTTTTATAAAATTTCAATAGGGATAACCCTATTATAAATCCTACGATACTCAATTGAATACTTAAACCAGGAGTACCTGTAATGGGGGGATCAAAATTATACCTACCCAATACCGCTCCGGTTTGTATCCCCCAGGCAATTAAATTCACTAGGCTATTTATAAAAATTATGACTAACAGAGTCCAGACAAAAGTTTTTAGTCTATCATGATTAGTAATCAGTACCTTCCCCAATTTATACCCAACCCAGGATATAAGAACACTAAAGATACCAGTGAGACATATCTTCAGGTATAAAAATGGAGGTGAGTTTCCGATCGTATAATAATAGACACGTTCTACCGCATGGTAATATTGCAGATTTACGATATATGACAATAATACAATGAATAAAAAACCCAGTTGAATAATGACAACTTTATCAAGTAAAAAGAATTCTATACTTGAATCCTTTGTCCTCCAGACGATAAACCAAAGTAAAATAATAACAGCATAAATATGAATCAATCCGTAGCTTCCAATATTTTTATTTATAAAAAAAATAGAAACGTACAAACCCATTAACAATAACGAATAAGAAAGTGAACTTAATTTCAATATTCCTTTAAGCATTTTCTATTACTTCTGAAACCTTACCTGCGATGACCCTTCTATCATAATTTCTTAATTCACTGTTATCAAGATCAGTTACAATATCAAATTTAAAACCATTTGATATTTTAAAAATAAAGTCTTTAATTCCTAATTTATCTTCCGGAGATAAACATATTCCCAACTTATGATCTTGAACTATTTGTTTTGCAGGACCTTCGTCGGCTAAAATCAGAATAGGCTTTCTGGCAACGATATACTCAAAGATTTTTCCTGTCATAGTTCCTTTTCCCGGACCAGGTATAAGTAAAAGCCAATCAGCTCCAAACATAGCTCCAAGACTTTCTTTATGAGACACCGTCTGAAAGAAGACCGCAGACTTTACCACATTAGCTTCTAAAAAATGTAGGGCCTTAGGATCGATTTTCCCATATTGTATGAATTTCAGGCGGGATGACAATCCGGGATCCTCTTTTTCAACCTCATAAAGAGCTTCAACCAGTGGAGAAAGAGATCTCTTTTCATAAAAGCTGCCTGTGTGTACAATTGAGATCATTGTTCCAGCATCTATGATACCCGACTTCAGAAAATCGAAATCTTCCAGGTCATATCCATTTGGAATAACATCTATCTGCTGTTCATTCAAAAATTTGTACTTTTCGAGGAATAACTCTTTGAAATACGCTGACACGACAATTAGGTGATCCGCATGTTTCGTGCATTTTTTTTCTAACAGATGATCTAACTTTTCAAATAGATAAGGCTTTGAATATCTAAAAGGATTAAATGTCCATGGATCCCTATATTCTGTAATCCATTTAATTCGCGGAACGGTCATTTTTATTAAAAGCCCTAATATATGAACACTGGAACTTGGTGATGAAGAGTAAACAACTCCTATTTCTTGCTTTTTAATGATCTTATATGCCTGATATACAGAACCAAGAGCCCAAAAAACATCTGTATCTGGAACCACCCAATTGTCGGCAAAGCGGGCATTTGTAACCTCTTGTGCTGCCTTTGGTTTTCCTTCTGACTTGTTAATCTCAGAGTTTTTCCTGCGAAATGTCTTTTTAATAACTGAGATGAATTTCAATCCCCATTCAAAGAGGTCACGATTCGAAGTTCTGTACACTGTCGCTCCATTTATATGTTCGGGTCCCATACTGAAACCGTATCTTCTCGTTAAAACAAAAGGAATGATTCGTTGACCAGGAAAATATTTAATTAACTTCTCCAGCCTGATGGTACCTCCATTTCTATTTGGTAAGAAATCAGATGTGATAAAAAGGACCTTCTTCTCCATATTAACCAAAATTAGATTTATACCAAATCTCCATCGCTAAGCAAGACCACAACGTACTACCGAAATCACTTGATCCCGACCTATGCTGATCTAACATATTCAGAATTTCTTTAGGCCTGATAATGTCACCAGATAATACCTTATTATTGTCAAATTTACTCTTAATAAAAGAATAAAGTTCTTTTTTTGCCCAAACGGATATTGGAGTCGGATAGCCTCTTTTAATTTTATTTCTTAGAACCTTATCTGGAACAATTCCCTTCATTGCATCTCTAAATATGCATTTTAGTGTTCCATTTCTTACTTTGTAATGGAATGGAATACTGAGTGCTAAATCAACTAAGCGGTTATCTAAAAATGGCACCCTTGATTCAATAGAAGAAATCATACTCATCCTATCTTCCTGGTGTAGAAGTCCAGGTAAATAATATTTAATCATCATTAACATCTGCGCATCAAATGTGGTGTTGCCGATCTGATTTTCTTTTAAAAGAAATTGATACCTCTCAATAGCCTTACCTTTTTCCTGTGGATGATTTAACCATTCATTTATATGCACTTTTGTCCGGTTGAAATACCGCTTAAAAGCGCCGCCCTTTTTCAGGTAATCCGGAATTCTTAACAACTGTCCTGGAATAATATTCCCCTTCTTCGCCATCTCCAGCAGGCTATATGCAACATGTGTAAAACTTGGAGGATAACCCCCAAACATTTCATCAACTCCATGTCCCCCGTTTACTACAATAATCCCATTATCCCTGACAGCCTTATTGACAAAATACATCGGAATCATTGCAGGACCAACGATAGGTTCATCGGCCTGATAAATTAATTTCGGGATTAAACCTTCCAACTGGTCAACATCAGTTTTGATGACGTGATGAGTAGTCCCGAATTTTTGTTGCACCTCTGCAATTTCATCAGTTTCATCATACTGAATCCCTAATCCTTCAAATGTGGATGAGAAGGTATGTAATGAAGTATCAAACTGACCAGAAGCGATAGATACAATGGTACTGGAGTCTACTCCACCACTTAAATGAGCACCAACTGGAACATCGCTGATCTGATGTAACCTAACCGCTTCAATAACTGTTGACCGTAGTTCATCTTTAAAAGACGAGTAAGACCTGTTATAGTTTATTTCGACTTTAGGCTTCCAATAGGTAAAATGTTTATTTCCATCCTTTGAAAAAACCATAAAACTACCTGGCTCCAGGGATTTCAATCCCTTAAACCAGGTTTGGTCATCTAATTGATGTCCCAGAAATAAATAATTATAGATCGCTTCTTCATTAGGAGTTTTACTAAACTTAGGATGGGCAAATACAGACTTCATTTCGGATGCAAAAACCATCGTCTGATCCTGGATGAAATAATACAACGGCTTAATCCCCATTCTATCACGTGCCATGAGCAGCTCCTTCTTAAGATCATCCCAGATTGCTACAGCAAACATGCCGTTAAACAAGTTGAAGCAATCTTTCCCATAATGAATAAAAGCCTGTAAGACCACCTCACTATCACTGTTTCCAAGAAACTTAACACCTGATTTCTGCAACTCGGATTTGATGTCCTGGAAGTTATAAACTTCTCCGTTGTAGACCATCGCATATCTTCCATGCAGCATCGGCTGATGTCCAAGCTTGGAAAGCTCCAGAATACTTAACCTTCTGTGAACAAATCCTATTGTGTTTTCTT
Source organism: Pedobacter sp. (assembly GCA_025351765.1). Lineage (GTDB taxonomy): Bacteria > Bacteroidota > Bacteroidia > Sphingobacteriales > Sphingobacteriaceae > Pedobacter. Next base: position 27,202 of record JANXVH010000044.1, on the reverse strand, counting down.
CATTCTGATAAAAGCCATAATCATCCGGGCCACGATGGGCCATAGAAGAACCCATGTTTTCCAGAATATCTTTTGTGTAAGTATTACTATGTTGATTAGACCAATCTAATATTCCTGCAATTCCGCACATATAAATTATCTTTGGTTAAGTCTAATAAAGCCTTTTGCCTTATTAAAAAGGTAAATAAAATCTTCTTTCGAAGGAAATATATAAGTAACATAATCCAGCTTATACTTCTTCCTTATGATCAGGATGAAGCTAAGGGTTATAATAACATAAGTTATGCTTGAAACTATAGCTGCTGCCATAATTCCAAACTTTGGAATAAATATAAAATTGCAGACCAAATTCACAACAAGTCCGGCACCAAAACATTTTGCCGGAGTATAAGACTGTCCGGTAGAAGTAAAAAAATTACTATATGAGTAGTTTAATGTCATTGCCATCAATCCCGGTAGAAGCAATAATAGTGGAACAAAAGCGCTTATAAACTTGCTTCCAAAAATAATTAATATAAAAGGATAACTGATCAGCAGCAATCCAAGACAGCCAACTGATCCCAATATGAAACTTAATCTTCCGATCTTACTCATCGTATTTAACAATTCCTGTTTCTCTAATCCTGAAAGATGTGGGAATAATACAACACCCAAAGCATTGGGTACCAGAAGAAGTAACTCTGAAACATTTACAGAAACAGAATAAATGCCGATCTCACTTAACGAAACATACTTATTCAGAAAGAAAACATCAATCCGAAATACACTGGTAAGAAACAAATTACTAATAAAGGTACCAAATCCGTAGACAAAGATTTCACCTATAACAGCTAATTTAAGTGACTCAAAAACAAACCGTCTTAACGTTGGGATACACAGAAAAGCAGCCTTTATAAGTGTCGACAATAACAAAGCTAATAATGCTCCCTCAACTCCGAAAGGATTTACATAGATCAGGAAAAACAAGAAAAGCACGTAGATAATATTAGATGTAAGGCTAACAAAAGACCATTTTTTTATTCCAGCCTCTTTGTACATTTCAATGTATCCTATAAATCCACAGAAGATGTTCAATTGCGCGGTGATAAAGGTGATCAGAATATTGTCCCTGCTAATTTCCTTTCCAAGCATCTGAGATAAGAGTCTAGGAAACACAAAGATCAGCACCAGAAATATGGTTATTACGATTATGTTGAATATTACGGAAAAAGAAACAGCCTGATTATAAGAGATTACATTGGTTTTAACAAAAAACAATAAAGAAACGCCTAAACCAAAAAGAAAAATTACCTGGATAATAGATGAAGATTGTGTCAACAGATAAACCTCACCTTTACCTTCAGTACCAAGAATTCTGGCAATTAGAAAACCCGATCCCAAAGACACAAAGAGTTGTATCACATTATTCAAAATAGAAATAATACTATTTGATACTAATTTGCTGGGCATTTAAATTTTCTTTAAAAGCCGGGCTGGATTACCCGCTATAACTACATTAGATTCCAAAAAGGATTTGGTTACGACACTATTGGCACCAATTACAATATTATCTGCTAAAACCACACCCGGAAGAATAATTGCACCCATCCCTATCCAGCATTTTTTTCCGATAATAACATCTTTTGGTGGTTGGTGTTTTTCTGGATCAGATAGATCATGATTTGTAGTGATAATTCCTACATTAGGTGCGATCATGGTTCCTTTACCAATAATAATTTTTCCACCATAGGCATTTGAGAAATAACATCCAAAAGTCTGAAAATTATTAATATCATCAGGATCAAAAAAGATACCTTTAGGATCATCTATTGCAACCCCTAAACTTACAGGCCAGGGAATCTCATTGTTAATCCTAAAACATTTTTGAAATAACAGTGACCTGAACGCCCATTTCCAGCCGATTAGACTAAAATCAAAAAACTTCCCCTTTAAAAATCTTCCTTCAAAAAACAAAGAAAAGAAGAAAAATAAAGAAGGTCTTATTATGTAAGAAAAAAACTTCTTCTTCATAGTTTCTCATAAAATTTATTGCCACTGGAATACAAATTATCCAGTAAGGTAATGTCATTCAGATTATTCCACCATTGTAAAGCAGTAAGTTTATTTATCGTATCCTTATCAAATCTGAATTTCATAACTTTTGCAGGAACTCCTCCAACAATTGCAAAAGGGGGGACATTCTTGGTGACAATCGCACCTGCAGCAACAATAGCTCCGTCCCCTATGTAAACACCCTTTAATATAACAGCATGAGTCCCAATCCATACATCATTTCCAATTATCGGACGTTCAGCCTCATCAATATAACCATTACTCTCACTTTTAATTGCCTCCTTTAAAAATGGAGAAGCACTAATCCAATCAGTAGGGTGGCTATCCATGCCAATAGAACAAAAAGAAGCGATTGAACAAAACCTACCTATTTCTGCCGAGCCAATCTCAGTATATCTATTTACATAAGAAAAACTATCAATCTTAACATTTGCTCCTATCAACACACCTTCAGCAATTGATATATGTCTTGCCAATACCGCAGCCCCGGATACATTCGTGGAATGTATAATGGCATTGGGGAACTTGTATTTAAAATATATTCTCTTTAAAATTTCTTTAATCATTTTTAAGATTTTTATCAATTAGTGCGGCAATTTCTTCTGCTGCGTGGCCATCACCATAAACGTCATCCACATAACTTCCAGGCTGCACCTCAACTAAAATTGATAGTTTTTCTAAATCTTCAAATACCAAAGTATTCCATCCATTTACCAATGTTTCAACCCATTCAGTTTCACTACGAAGTGTGATACACTTTCTCTTTAACAAATAAGCTTCCTTTTGTACACCTCCGGAATCTGTAATGATACATTTGGACTCCATCTGGAACCTTATCAGGTCAAAATAAGAAACAGGATCAATAAAATCAATATTATCAAAAATGCTAATGTCTACGTTTGCAGCTTTTAAAATATTCCTGGTTCGCGGATGTATTGGAAATATAATAGCGTACTTAAGTCCATTCAAAATGGTTAGTATTTGTGTTAAACGCACTAAGTTATCTGTGTTATAAGGTCTGTGCAAGGTCACCAATACCTGATCTTTAACCTGAACATCCTCTCCCAATACTTTTTTAGCTAATAAAACAGTATCATACATTACATCCCCTGTCTTATAAACAGACTTTTTAATACCCTCCTGCAATAAATTTGAAACAGCAGTATCGGTAGGAGCGAATAGAAAATCAGAGATATGATCTGTCAGGATTCTATTTACCTCTTCAGGCATTAATTTATTGTAACTTCTGAGTCCTGCCTCAATATGTATTACAGGAATATGTAATTTACTTGCAGCCAGCGCTCCAGATAAAGTAGAGTTTGTATCTCCATATACTAATACAGCATCTGGTTTTTCGTTCAACAAGACTTCTTCAATCTTTTCCAGCATAATTCCCGTTTGCTTTCCATGAGACCCGCTACCAACTTCTAGCATATAAGCTGGTTTATCCATATTCAATTGTTTGAAAAAGATATCACTCATCTTCTCATCATAGTGCTGACCAGTATGGATAGATATCACATTAAAAATCTTTTTTAATGCAAGTTCTACAGGTGCATGTTTGATAAACTGGGGTCTTGCGCCTATTATTACACAGATTTTTTTCATACTTTGCTTGAAGAACTATATATTTTTTCAATTATATCAACAACCTTTAATCCTTCCAGAGCATTCGTTGTAATTGAAGCACGCCCTTTAAGTACATCGACCACGTTTTCTATTACATAATGATGATTTGCCGCAGATCCTTTATATGCACCGTAGTCATTCCCAGGGTTGGTAGGCGCCAATTCTGGCATGACATAGTCCAAAATATTACATACCTCTACTTCATTCATATATTGTCCCCCAATTTTCACTGAACCATTCGCAGCAATAATTGTCATAGAGCTTTCCAAATTCTGATTCCAAACAGATGTCGAATAATTTATACTTCCCATTCCTCCATTAACAAAATCAAAATTAACAAATCCAGAATCCTCGAAATCCGTTAAATCTTTATGGTTAAAATCATTAAATTTAGCCTGAATATTTTCTATGTCACCAAATAGCCAATACATAATATCAATAAAGTGTGAAAACTGAGTAAATAAAGTTCCACCGTCCAAATCTTTTTTGCCATGCCAGCTTTCTTTTTTATAATATCTGTCGTCTCTGTTCCAATAACAATTCAACTGAACCATAAATATCTTTCCTAGTTTTCCAGACTCCATCAAATCTTTAATCCAAACCGAGGGAGGGGAATATCTATTTTGCATAACCGCAAATACGTGCTTATGAACATGAAGCGCTTTAAAAATTACTTTCTCAGCATCCTGTTTAAATAAACCCATTGGCTTCTCAACAACAATATGTTTTTTTGCTTCGAGGCATTTTAAAGATTGTGCTGCATGATAGCCATTTGGGCTAGCAATGTTAATAACGTCAACCTCAATACCAGATTCCAAAAAATCTTCTAAAGTCTTGAAAAATGGAACATTGTATTTATCAATAGCTAGCAGTGATCTATCCTGAACGTCAATTAACGCAACTAACTCAGACTCATCATTTCTATCGATCATTTCAGCATGTCTTTTACCTATATGGCCGCACCCAATGACCGCAAATTTTATTTTCTTATCTGATCCCATTCTTATTTAACTCTGTTTACCGTATTATTTTCTAATTTATACTCTTGTTGACTTTCTTCACAAATTGCTAATCCATTATTATCAAAATCTAATCTGTGACCATATTCACTAACCCATCCCAATTGCCTAGCTGGATTACCAACGACTAAAGCGTAAGCTGGAATAGTTTTAGTCACTACTGCACCAGCGCCAATAAATGCAAATGAACCTATATCATGACCACAAACAATGGTTGCATTTGCACCGATAGAAGCACCCTTGCCAACATGGGTTTTGAAATACTGCCCTCTACGATTAATTGCACTTCTAGGATTAATTACATTCGTAAAGACCATTGAAGGTCCCAAGAACACATCATCATCACAAGTCACTCCTTCATAAATAGATACATTATTTTGAATCTTTACATTTTTACCCAATTCTACACCAGGTGAAATCACAACATTTTGCCCGATATTACATTTATCACCAATTTTGCAATTGGACATAATATGAGAAAAATGCCAAATCTTAACGCCGTCTCCTACTATTGCTCCTTCATCTACAACAGCCGTCTCATGAACAAAATAGTTATGTATCATATTAATTAAAAAAGCTAATGATATTCTCTATAATATAATCCTGAACGTTATCTTTCATCTCTGTATGAATTGGAAAAGAAATTACCTCCTGGCATAATCTTTCCGCAACAGGGAAGTCACCAGAGTTGTATCCATATGTACAATAAGCCTCTTGTAAATGTACCGGTATAGGGTAATAGACCATAGTTGGAATACCTTTTTCTTGAAGATACGATTTTAATTCGTCTCTCTTACCATTTCCGATTCTACATGTATATTGATTAAAAACATGCGTAGAATAATTAGCACGGTTTGGAATGATCAGACCAGACAATCGATTCAGAGACTCGTCATATTTTTTTGCTACTTTTTGTCTGGCGGAACTATATTCATTTAAATATTTTATTTTCACGTCTAATATCGCTGCTTGTAAGGTATCAAGTCTAGAATTTACACCAATAGTTTCATGATAATATTTCTTTCTTTGACCATGATTTGCTATAATATGAACTCGTTCCCCCAGTTCAACATTATTAGTTAATAATGCTCCTCCGTCACCAAAACAACCCAAATTTTTAGAAGGGAAAAAAGATGTTGTTCCTATATCTCCCATAGTCCCCGCAAAGGCAGTCGAGCCATCCTTATAAAGATATTGAGCACCCATTGCCTGAGCCGTATCTTCGATAACACTTATATTATGTTTTTTAGCAATCGATAAAATTGCCTCCATATTAGAACACTGTCCAAATAAATGAACTGGTATTACTCCTACTGTTTTGTCTGAAATCACCCCTTCCAGCTTCGTATGGTCCAACTCAAATGTATCTTCTATTACGTCAATAAACTTAGGAACAAGACCTAACAAGGCAATAACTTCGACTGTCGCTATATAAGTAAACGCAGGAACAATTACCTCATCTCCCGGCTTAAAGCCCAACCCCATCATCGCAATCTGTAGAGCATCAGTTCCGTTTGCACACGTTACCGCAGCATTAACTTTATTAAACTCTTTTAAACTATTTGTGAAACGCTTTACCTGCGGCCCATTAATATAAGCAACCTCTTCTACCGCGCTTAGCAAAGCATTATCTATTTCAGGCTTAATCTTTAAATATTGACTTTTTAAGTCTACCATTTGAATGGCGTCTTTCATAAGGTTCTAGGTTGATATTTTTTCACTTATTAACTTTCCAATCGACAAACACGATGTGGCCGCAGGTGATGGGGCATTTCTTACATGGATGATATTTTTATTCTGTAAAATATCAAAATCATCAATAAGATTGCCTTTTCTATCACATGCTTGAGCACGGACTCCAGCGCCCCCATCAATTAAATCCACTTCTTGAATTTCAGGAATCAAATTTTGTAAGGCCTTGGTAAATGCAGCTTTAGAGAGAGATCTATATATCTCCCCAATACCAGTTCTTCCATATTTCGCAACTATCCTCCAAAACCCTGGCCACAATAGACTTTGCTTTATATCATCAAAATCGAAATCACTAAACTTATATCCTTCCCTCTTAAATGCCAAAACTGCATTTGGCCCGGCTTCTATTCCTCCACTAATCATCCTAGTAAAATGCACCCCCAAAAAGGGAAATTCAGGGTTGGGAACCGGATAAATTAAATTTTTCACCAAATATTCCTTTTCAGGTTTTAATTTGAAATATTCTCCACGGAAAGGAATAATTCGAAGATCATTTGTTTTTTCAGTAAGATTGGCGATACGATCTGAAAATAGACCTGCACAACTTATGATTTTATTAGTAACATAATTATCACCAGTAGTTTCGACTACCAAATTACCTCCATCTTCAACAATATTCGTAACCTTTTGGTTAAATACCGCAAGGCCACCAAATTGATTTAGGAAAAGATAAAGCAATCTTTCTGCCATTTTACTGTAGTCAATGATCCCGGTTTGGGGAACGTAAATGGAGGACAAAGCCGCACAATGGGGTTCGATCTCAAGGCTTTGTTCTTTATTGAGTTTTTTTATGCCTTGAAGCCCGTTTTCCACTCCTCTTTTATAGATATTATTTAGTCCTTCGATCTCCTTGGTAGAAGTAGCTACGATAATCTTACCACAAATATCATAAGGCACATCATTTTTGTCAGCAAAGTCGATTATCGATGTATATCCGGAAATACAATTTTTAGCTTTTAAACTATTAGGCTTATAATATATTCCGCTGTGTATGACTCCGCTATTGTTTCCAGACTGATGCTTGGCCACGCCACTTTCTTTATCCAGAATTACAACTTTAAGATTCGGATTATTCAACTTTAAATTATATGCAGTAGACAAGCCTACAAGACCAGCACCTATTATAACTACATCGTATTTAATAGACATATAAAATTACAACCTCGCGTCAATTATACTTCTATCTAAACATGCTTTTGTATCGAAGATAACAGTATTATGACCATTACTAAAATTCTTAAAATCAAGCGCTAAAAATTCCTTATGGCTAACTGCAAGAACAATACAATCATACTGTAAGTCAATATTGTCGACTAATTGGATGCCATATTCTTCAGCTACTTCATGATTATTTGCATGTGGATCATAAACATCTACATTTAATCCAAATTGTCTTAGTTCCTTATAGATATCAATAACCCTAGAATTACGAATATCGGGACAATCTTCTTTGAATGTGACACCAAGTATAAGCGCCTTCGCTCCCTGGATTTTGTGACCTTTATGTATCATTAACTTAATCACCTTACTTGCTACAAACATACCCATGTTGTCATTAACACGCCTTCCAGATAGTATTACTTGAGGGTGATAACCAAGCGATTCTGCCTTATGAGCTAAATAATAAGGGTCGACTCCTATGCAATGTCCCCCAACAAGTCCGGGTTTATATTTCAAGAAGTTCCACTTCGTTCCCGCCGCTTCAATAACATCATTTGTATCAATTCCAATCCGGTCGAAGATCAAAGCAAGTTCATTCACAAAAGAAATATTCACATCTCTTTGTGCATTTTCTATGGCTTTCGACGCTTCAGCCACCTTTATGCTTGGTGCTTTGTGAGTTCCTGCGATAATAATACTAGAATACAATTGATCAACAATCTCTGCAATTTCAGGAGTCGAGCCTGAAGTAACTTTCTTTATCTTGGTTAAGGTGTTAACCTTATCCCCAGGATTAATTCTCTCTGGAGAATAGCCACAATAGAAATCTTCGTTAAACTTCAAACTTGAATGCTTTTCTAATATTGGCACACAATCCTCTTCAGTACATCCTGGATAAACCGTAGATTCATAAATTACAATATCACCTTTTTTCAAAATACTACCAAGCATCTTCGAAGCTGCAAGCAAAGGTCTAAGATCTGGCGCCTTATACTGATCAATAGGTGTAGGAACAGTAACAATATAAATATTGCAATCCTTTAAATCATCGACGCTTGAAGAAAAAGTCAACCCAGACAAAGAAGAAGAAGATCTAAGAAGAGTTTCTAATAATTTAACATCAGCCTCCTTTGTTCTGTCTTCAGCTCTATTTAGTTCCTCAATTCTAACACTATTAATATCAAAACCTAGTACCTGAAATTTTTTCGCAAACTCTACAGCTAATGGCAAGCCAACGTAGCCTAAACCTATTATTCCAATTTTATATTTATTCACTTAATGTATTTTTTAAAATTATTTTTAGAGAGAAGAATAAAACACCAATAAAAACAAATACAATGCCACATAAAATTGCCGTAAATAGCCTGCTTAATTTTTCTATTTTTAAAGGGTATATAGGTTGATCTACCAACTGTATCAATGGCGTTTCTCTCAGTAATGATATTTTTGTTAACTCTAAATTTTTAACCATTTCAGCTAAAATCGACTTATTTGTTTCTGCAGAAAATTGGGCACGCTGCGCAGGGGCCACACGTTTTACCTGTCTAGTAGGATTTAAATTTGGAGTAGCATCCGCAACTTCGATTGCGGTAGAAATAGCGCCGTTCATTACATTTCTAACCGAGTCTGCCTTGCTTTGCAAAATTTTTACATTTAATAATGTCTTCTTTGTTTTGGTAGTTATGTAAAAATCATTCACATTTCTCACCAATTCGTCATTGAAAACTTTCGCAAAAAATTCACTTGGAGCCTTGACGTCCACTTGAATAACACTAAGCCGCTTATCAGGTTTTGTAACAGATAAATAATTTGTATTAAGATCTGTTACAACAACACCTATAACACTATCCTGTAAGCGATTTAAACTCGATAAATATTCATACTTTCTTATGTCCCTCTTTCCAAACTTTAAGTTAATTAATTTCTCATTGTTTACCCATCTACTTCTTAATCCAGTGAAATTTAAATATATATCTATCAAAAGTTGCTTATTCCCAACTTGATTATCTACTTGCGTTAATAATGTACGTTCCAATATTTTCCGAGACTTATATAAACCCAATATATTATCCCCTTGAAATATACCACCTCCATTACCTCCTAAATCCACTCCGGCAATAGATGCAACTCCTTCCAACCCTGCCAATCCTGAATTTTCTTTTCCATCTTCTAAAACGAATGTAGTAGTAGCTATATACAATGGAACTTTAGAACTAGCATAAAAGAAACCAAGTCCGCTACCAATGATTCCACAAATAAAAAGAACTAACCATTTAGACAATAAAAATTTCCACCACTGCCGTACTTTAAAAATCAATTCTTTAATCGAAATTTCATCATTTTTAATGGCAGAATCCATCTGTATTTGTTTTGCCGTCATATTCTATGCACACATTATCTCAATAAACTAACAACTATTGCTGCGAGTGAAGCCACAGCAGTCCCGATTCCAATCCACCCCTGCACAGTTAACGGTTCCTTCTGAGCTTTTTTAGGAACTAATATCTCCGCACCTGGCAATACTTTTGGATAGTTATTAAAAAAAAGAAATCTACTTGCCGCTTGAACTGAACCATTTGCATACTTAATGTGGGCTCCTTTTTTATATGCGTTAAATGTAAAGCCTCCTGCTCCATTAACATATTGCTTAAATGTTTTTCGCGGTGAAAATACAATACTATTTGGGCTCAATACCTCACCGGTAACCTTTACTGTTTGTAATTGTTTAGGAACCCTTAAAATATCTCCTTCTTCAACTAGAAGGTCATACCTGCTGCCCGGGTTTTTCATGATACGTTCTAAATCGATACCAACTAAATCTGAGGTAATTATTTTTTGGTTAATCGCATTTGAAGTAGTATCCTTTGCTCCAGTTTGCTGAAGCCTTTTCAAGTTTAACAATTTCCGTTCTTCCTCTTCTTTTGTATCAATCGCATTTTTATTCGCCGTAGCAGACCCAGGCCTTTTTAAGGAAGCACCTTCAACATATGCTGATGGCGTTAATCCTCCTGCCCGTTTTACTAAATCTGATAAGCGCTCATTTTTTGAACTGATTGTATAAACACCTGGATATAATACTTCTCCTTCAACCTTTACTTGCCGTTGAACCTCATAACCTGTCGAACTTCTAACAGAAACTATATCATATGGCTTCAATACAAATGTATCACCCACCAATTTTAAATTCTGATCGACATTTACTGTGAATAATTCAGCAGAAAGGGCTGATTTGGATAGGGCATCGCTGTTTCTAACCCTTCTAGAAATTTCAATACGATTTGGCGTTGCACCCTCTTTAAAACCACCAGCCATTTGAATCAATGCCTCCAGGCTCATGTTATCGCCATATTCAAAAGTGCCTGGAGCTCGTACTTCTCCCTGAATGCTTACTTTATATTCATCTCTTAAATCAAAAATTGAAGAGATCGTAATCTTATCCTCTCGTTGAAGCTTGATATCTGGTTCAGTTCCGGCTAAAACTTTAGCCACATCAAAGGAAATCAATGATGGTGAGTTGTCTGCATTTAACCTATTGATATAACCTCTGTTTAAAAAAGCATCTTCAGTTAATCCTTCTGCTTTAGCTATTAGGTTCTTTAAGGTTAGATCTTTATCTAATTCAAACTGACCTGGTCTAAATACAGCACCAGCAATCTCCACTCTATTTGCAAAACGATCTAATATTTGCTCTACCACATATTTATCGCCGTTTAAGGGGCCATAAGTATTAAAGCTTTCGGCATTCACATCTGTGATCTTTCTCTCTTTGTTTGTATTCTGCAATACTTTGATAGTTGCCGTATATGCCTTATCGCTAAATCCGCCTGCAAACCTGATTACATCCGCTAAGCTCTCTGTATTTAATACTTCAAATAACGCTGGCCGTTTTACTTCGCCTGCTATTTCCACTCTACTTTGATACACCGGTATGTTAATTACATCCTGATCCTGTAAACGAACATTCCCTTTTTGGATGCCATTCAACAAGAAGTCGTATACATCTATAGTAGAGACAACTTTGTTATTACGTATCACCTGAATCTTACGGAAAGATCCATTTGAATTCGGGCCTCCAGACGCATTTAAAGCATTAAACACAGTTGATAATGATGATAAGGTGTATGATCCGGGTTTAACAACCTCTCCTAGTAAGGTTACTTTGATGCTCCTGATGTTTCCTAAGTTGACAGCAACATTGGTTCTTCCGCTTCTTAAAGATGGATAAGTGCCCGCTAAACTGCTCTTGATCTTCTGTGTTGCTTGTTCGATAGAAAGACCGCCAACGGCAACGGGACCAATATATTGTAACCGGATCGTACCATCCGGGCTCACCTTTAGGTTATAATTTACATCATTATCGCCACTTAAGTCGATCAGTAACTGGTCATCAGGACCTATGATATAATTTTTAGGTGTTGCCATCCGTACATTGGGTTCGAACGAAATATTACTGTTGGCAAAAAGCTCTGACCCAAAAATCCTTGGTCCCACATCGGTCAAAACCTTCACCGGTGATCTTTCTTTACCCGTATCTGTAGAAACTCTTTCCGAGTTTAAGTCTGCGTCGACGGCGGTAGTAGTTGTACCAGACGCTGAGCTGCTTTTAACCTTGGCAACACGTGCCCTTAACTTTGCAACTTCCTCAGCTTTCATGCCTTGCGCAGCAGCCATCTGTTCTAATTGTGAATCATTATATCCTACAGATTCTGCACGCTGGATCATCTGACGGATTTGTGCATCTGATAATTGGTCTACCTTAACATCTGCATAGTTTGTTTGTGCAAACGCAGCGGGAGAAAAAAGTACTGCTAGGATTAGTATAAAGCCGGCTAATGCCTTTTTAAATTTCATATTTTGTTATAGAGACGTAATATTATTAAATTTTAGAAGCGTAAAGTTATTCAAAATAATTAAGTGTTTTAAATCCACCCAGCTTCAAGTGTTCGTCTTTTTTCATCAGGTTTAAATCTGCCTGAATCATGTCCTTAACTAAAGCTGGTAAATCGTATTTTGGTTGCCATCCTAATTTAGTATTTGCTTTTGTTGGGTCTCCCAATAAAAGCTCCACTTCTGTAGGCCGGAAATATTTCTCGTCTACCTGTACAACTATAGTACCCGGTTTTAAAAAATCGTTATTTAATCCTAACCTCGCTACCATTTCTTCATCAATGTCTATAATCACCCCGCGCTCATACTGTTCCTTGCCGCTAAACTCAACTTCTATGCCAAGTTCTAAAAAACTCATTTTTACAAAGTCTCTAACGGTAGTGGTAACGCCCGTAGCGATCACATAATCTTCCGGCACTTCCTGTTGTAAAATTAGCCACATCGCTTCAATATAGTCCTTTGCATGGCCCCAATCGCGTTGTGCCGACAGGTTTCCAAGGTATAAACAGCTTTGTAAACCCAAAGCTATTTTACAGGCGGCGCGTGTTATTTTACGGGTAACAAAGGTTTCTCCTCTCAGCGGACTTTCGTGATTAAATAAGATACCATTACAGGCAAATATCTGATAGGCTTCCCTGTAGTTAACCGTGATCCAGTAAGCATACATTTTTGCAACCGCATAAGGTGACCTTGGATAAAATGGTGTAGTTTCACTTTGCGGAACTGCCTGAACCAAGCCATATAGTTCGGAGGTAGATGCCTGGTAAATTTTTGTCTTCTTTTCCAAGCCTAAAATCCGAATGGCTTCCAGTAAGCGCAGCGTTCCTATACCATCAGCATTTGCAGTATATTCAGGTATCTCAAAGCTCACCTGAACATGGCTCATTGCTGCCAGGTTGTAAATTTCGTCAGGCTGCGTTTCCTTAACAATACGGATTAAGTTGGTAGAATCAGTGAGGTCGCCAAAATGGAGTTTGAAATTAACGCCATTCTCATGTTGATCTTGGTATAGGTGATCAATCCTATCAGTGTTGAATAGTGAGGAGCGTCTTTTTAAACCGTGAACAAAATAACCTTTCTTCAATAAGAACTCGGCTAAATAAGCCCCATCCTGTCCTGTAATACCTGTTATTAATGCAACTTTCATGTTGTAAATTAAAAATATTCAATCGCAAACATACACATTTGCCTTTAATAAATGTTTCTAATTTCCCCCTAAGTGGATTTGAATGCCAACCGAAACAGGGTTAAAAAGAAACTCAGATTTGTAGTATTTATTCAGCGTACGCGTATTATTAACGTCTTGCGAAATCATGTCTTGTCGCTCATATGAATAAAAGTAATCGAGGTTAGCTTCCGCAAAAAAGGAAACCTGGTCAATAATATTTATCTTTAAGCCTACAAGCGGTGATAATACCAACCCGGTTTTTGAAGCTTCTACATTCTGCATCTGCGAAGTGCTTGAAGCACTTAATGCCATCGCCTTTAATGTATTACGGTTATCCAATGTTCCTCTAAAATGGTTAGAGCGGTAGCCCAAATCTATTCCAAAATACGGCTGAATTCTTGAGTAACTCAAATTCTTCTCAAAGCCGATTTTAAAAGCATAATCTACCAGCTTACCATTGGCGGCTTCGCAGTTTTCACAATTATTATAGAAATTTTTCGATTTGTTGTAATAGGAACCATTAATGCGGTAACTGATTTGATTATCGTTAAATTTAAACATAAAACCGTTAATAGGAGCACTAACCAGGGTATAGGCGTTAGACTCATTTAACACCTTTGGCATTTGCATCAGCGTAAAAGCCCGCGCGGCTAGAGAATAGTTATAATTACCAGTTGTCTGCGCAAAACCAGCGCACGAAACAGCAGAAATTAAAAGGACAAGTAAAGTTTTCTTCATAGTTAGATGGTACTGTAGAAAGCGAAAGCGTTATCCCTAATCAAATATATATTTAATGCATAGCATTAACAATGCCAATTTTTAAACTGTGATGGTATAGTTAGGAACTTAATATCTGCTTTTCTCCTTCTTACCAATCCACACATACCGGTTGGTAGTGCATTTAGGGCACCAGTATATTCTCACAGGTAAAAACCCTAATAAATGTTTAAGCACAAACCCGCGTGGCACCTGATAGTGAAAATCGGTATTGCATTTTTTACATTTGTAATCTTGATAGCTCATTAATTTATTATATTGGTTAGTTGTTATTTAATAAAACAAAATACATCGCTTAACGTATTAAAAATCGAGTATTCCGTAAAGTTGTACTTACGGCAAAAAATAGGCCATGGTTTGCTGTCAATCTTAATTGAGTAAAAAAAATATTTACTATATTGATAACTAGCTTATTAAATTCTAAAAAAAACTTTTAAAAGTCCTTGCTGTCACTATAAATTGATTGATTTGTTATTTAAGTAAGGGTTAGTACAACGGATTTTATGTGTCTGGTATTAGATTTTGGAAAATGGCTGGCGTATAAATGCTATTTGTTTAATGCTAAGTAGCTGTATTTTACCTTGCATTTTCATGAGTTAAAGTTTCTTAAAAATATTTATATTTGCTTTAGGAGTATGGGTGCTCGTAACCTTAAGTATAGAATCACGCTATATTAAGTTAATATACAAATAACAATTAGTAGGGATGTAATAGGGAGCTAACAGGGACGTAACAGGGACTTAACAGGGACAATCTCCCTATTAAGTCCTTATTAACTCCTAATTAAATACCGATTAATACATAATTAAATCAGAACTTGGGATTATTTTGTCTCGAATTCATATACAACTCATCTTCTTTTTAATAGATATGGGGATTTGTTGAATGCCCCGGTAAAATCAACTAATCTAATCCGTATTCATTAGATTTGCGTTAAGCACCATATATTGAAATTATGACTTACCCTGAAAAACTAGCTGCAATTCGTCTGCAAATGAAAGCTGATAATGTATCCGCATACATTATCCCCTCGGCCGATCCTCATATTAGCGAGTATTTGCCGAATCATTATAGGTGTATTCCTTTTGCTTCGGGTTTTACAGGTTCTGCAGGAACGTTAGTAATCACCCATGATTTTGCCGGGCTATGGACCGACTTCCGTTATTTTGAACAGGCTACCGAGCAATTGGAAAACAGCGGCTTTGAATTGGTAAAACAAAAGATGCAACATGCCCCTGAGTACATTCAATGGCTTATTGAAAAGTTACCTGTGGAAAGTACCGTTGCCAGCAATGAAAAATTAGTGTCAATCCTTTTAGGAGAATTGTTTACGCAGCAATTTTCTGTAAAGGGGATTAGCTTGGTTGATAAAGATTATCTCGATCCGATTTGGAACAACAGGCCTGAGTTTCCAACCGAAAAAGCATATCTGATTGCTGATGAATTTACCGGCCAGTCGGTAAGTAGTAAATTGGCACAAATACGCCAAACAATGCGTAAAATAGGCGCCAGCATCCATTTGGTGTCTTCGCTAGATGATATGGCCTGGATTTTCAATATGCGTGGAAAAGATGTTAGTTATAATCCCGTTGTACTTAGTTTTGCTTTGATTGACCAACAGCATGCAAAAATATTTGTGGCAGAAAGTAAACTGAGTAATCAAGAAAAAACAAGCCTGCTTAAAAGTGGCGTAGAAGTTTTCCCTTATCATGAAATAGAAGGTGCATTGGCTAATATCCATAAAAACAGCACTATATTATTGGATCCTAAACGCAACTGCTTTGCCTACCTCAAACTGCTGCATCCCTCTGTAAGGATAATTAAGGAGACTAATCCTTCTACCAATTTTAAAACAATAAAGAACGAAACGGAACTTAGCAACACTCGCCATGCGATGCTAAAAGACGGGGTGGCCATCACTCAATTTTTAAAATGGCTTTCAGAAAACATTGGGAGAGTGCTAATTACGGAACTATCTGCCGCTGCAGAACTTAGAAAATTCAGGGCTGCACAGCTGGGCTTTATCGGCGATAGCTTTACCACCATAAGTGCGTATAAGGCGCATGGTGCGCTACCGCATTACGGGCCCACCCAAGAAAGCAACATAGAGGTAAAGTCTGAAGGATTATTTCTTGTAGATTCTGGGGGCCAATATTTTTATGGCACTACTGATATCACCCGAACCATACCCCTGGGAAACAATACGGAACAGGAAAGTACAGACTATACCCTGGTGCTTAAAGGAATGATTGATGGGTGTAAAATGCGTTTCCCAAATGGAACTTGCGGCTATCAGATTGATGCGATAACCCGTAAACCACTTTGGGATTATGCTTTAAATTATGGCCATGGAACCGGCCACGGGGTTGGTTATTTACTCAATGTACATGAAGGGCCTCAAGTTTTCAATCCAACGCCAACAGCGGTTGCTATTGAACTTGGGATGATTACTTCTATCGAGCCTGGAATTTACCGCCCGGGAAAGCATGGCATCAGGATAGAAAACCTGGTAAATACCATTGCCGACGTAAGCAATGAATTTAATGAGTTTTACGCTTTTGAATGTTTAACGGTAGCGCCAATTAGCACTAAAATTGTTAAAAAAGAATTACTGGAAGCGGCTCAAATAACGTGGTTGAACGATTACAACGCATTGGTATTTAAAAAACTGAGTCCTCTTTTAAGTCAAGATGAAGTTGATTTCCTAAAAGAAGAAACCAAGGCTATTTAATAGCCCTATCCAAATGTACATAGCCACCATCAACATATACCAGCTGACCAGTAGTGTGACTGGAAACTTCAGATAAAAGAAATACCACTGCATTAGCTATCTCTTCTGCGGTCGTCATTCGTTTGCCCAAAGGAATCTTGGAAACAATATCTGCCAGCTTCTCTTCTGAATTTGGCATGGAGCTAATCCAGGTATGATATAGTGGTGTGTAACATTCTGCCACAATTACTGCATTTACCCGAATGCCTTGAGGCAACAGCTCTAATGCCCATTCTCTGGTTAAAGCATTTCTGGCGCCATTTGAGGCTGCATAGGCAGATGTTCCCCCCTGACCTGTATCTGCTACTTTTGAGCTAATATTTACAATAGATCCTTTTGATTTTATGAGATAAGGCAGGGTTTTTTGTGCCATTAGGTAATAATGGATTACGTTTTTATGTAAACTGGCTACAAATCCTTCGTAAGTTCCATTTTGCAAACCTACACCATCATTAACTCCAGCATTATTAACCAGTCCGTCTATTCTGCCAAATTGGGCCACAACTGCCTCAACAGCTTTTTCTGCCGCTGTCGGGTCTGCTAGTTCTGCCACTACCTGAAAGCAATTGGCTCCTGTTGCCTTAATTTTATCTACTACCTTTAGGTTATCAGATTCGTTTCGACCAACGATTACGGGTATGGCACCTTCTTTAGCCAATACAGAAGCTATTCCTTCTCCAATTCCTTTTGCACCACCAGTTACGATAACTACTTTATCTTTCAATTGCAAATCCATAGATTGCTAGTTTAAATTGTAAAACTTAATTGCATTCTCGCCCCAAAAAAGGCTTTGTTCTTTCCTGGTTAGTTTAGAAATATAGGTATCCATAATACCATGAACCTCGCTGTATTCCGCTGCCGTGAGGCATACCGGCCAATCTGACCCAAACATTACCTTACTTGTACCGAATGTATCAAACACGATGTCTAAATAGGGTACAAAATCCACCTGTTTCCAGTCACGCCATTTGGCTTCTGTAACCATACCAGACACCTTGCAATATAGATTTTCAAAACCTGCAAGTGCTTTTACATCTGCTCCCCATTTCTCCAGATCATTATTTTTAATATCTGGCTTAGCAATGTGATCCAGCACAAATGCCTGATCGGGATGTCTTTTTAAGAGTTCGGGTATATGTTTCAACTGGTCGGCATGGATTAAAATATCATACGTAAATCCGTATTCTTTTAACTGGCTAAGTCCTCTGGAAAAATCTGCCTGCAACATTAACCCACGATCTTCCTCACCCTGTAAGATGTGTCTAAAGCCTTTTAGTTTTTTATGTTGGCTTAACAGTGCAAGCTGCGCTGATAGGTCTGCCGCCCTAAGGTCTACCCAGCCCACTACGCCTTTGACAAACTCGTTATGCGCTGCATTATTAAGTTGGAAAAGGTTTTCATCGGCAGTTTGATTTACCTGAACCGCTATGCAACCATCAAAATGGAACTGATTGAGCAGGAGTTCTAAATCTTGCGGCATAAAATCGCGCCTTAGCATTGCCATATCATCAGTAATCCAGCTACTCATATCAGCAGTATACTTCCAGAAATGCTGGTGAGCATCAATCTTAAGCATAGTTTTTTAAATGCTGTTTAGACGTACCTAGTCCGTCGATACCCAATTCTACCACATCTCCTTCTTTTAAATAAATTGGCGGTTTAAAGCCCAATCCTACACCTGCGGGAGTTCCGGTAGAGATCACATCACCCGGCAGCAAAGTCATGAACTGGCTAACATAGGAAATGACGAATGGCACATTAAAAATAAAATTGGAGGTATTCCCGTCCTGCATTAGTTTACCATTTACAGTAAGCCAAAGGCGAAGGTTGTCCACATCAGCAATTTCATCTTTCGTAGCCAAAAACGGGCCGAGGGGCGCAAACGTATCACACCCTTTTCCTTTATCCCAGGTACCGTTTCTTTCGATTTGGAATTCGCGTTCAGATACATCATTGTGTAATACATAACCCGCCACGTAATCCATAGCATCTACTTTAGCTACATAAGATGCCTTCTTGCCAATTACCACGGCCAGTTCCACTTCCCAATCGGTCTTTACTGAGTTTTTTGGAATAATGATATCATCGAAAGGGCCAACAAGTGCGGTAGTAGATTTCATGAATACGACAGGCTCTGGCGGCAATGGGGCATTGGTCTCTCTTGCATGGTCTGCATAATTTAGTCCAATGCAAACAATTTTTGATGGTCTAGCCACAGGTGAACCTAAACGCGTTTCTTGAGAGACTTCCTTCAAACTGCCTTCATTTGCTTTCACAAAAGCGGCCAACCGCTCTAAACCATTGTCATTAAAGAATTTTTCATTATAGTCTTCACCAAATGCAGAAGTATCATACCAAATATCTTTAATGATAACTCCTGTTTTCTCCTGATCTGCCGATCCCCATCTAATTAATTTCATGGTATTAGTTATTTAATTTTATAAATCCCCCATCAACCGGGTAATCGTTTCCGGTAATAAATGTCGCTTCGTCAGAGCATAGGTACAATGCCATGGTGGCTACCTCTTCAGGCTTCCCCATTCTACCTACCGGCTGACTTTTAGATAATTTCTCAAAAACTTCTGTTTCTTTTCCGGCATAGTTCTTTGCGATAAACCCATCTACAAACGGCGTGTGCACACGTGCAGGAGAAATGCTGTTGCACCTGATGTTATCGGTCATGTAATCCCTGGCTACAGACAGGGTCATTGCGGCAATAGCTCCTTTACTCATGGAATAGGCAAAACGATCTGTTATACCTACTATAGCCGCAATAGAGGCCATATTTAATATTACACCACCGCCATTGTTCTTCATTAACGGTATTGCCGCAAATAAACAGTTGTAAGCACCTTTTACATTTACGTTAAATACTTTCGTAAAATCTTCTTCGCTGGTAGTATCAGCTCGTCCAATGTGTGCAATACCCGCATTGTTCACCAAAATATCAACGGCTCCTATGCCATTAAATACATCCAGAACGGCCTGCTGACTTGTAACATCGCAGGCATGTATAAACCCTTGTCCGCCTGCCTTTTTTATTTCTTCTAGGCTTTCTTCAGCTGCTGCTTCATTTACTTCTATAATGTGTACCAATGCGCCTTGTTTGGCAAACAAAAGGGCTATCGCCCGGCCTATTCCACTGCCTGCACCAGTTACCACTGCTATTTTTTCTTTTAAACTAAACATAAGGTGATTATAATGAAACGCCTCTTTTCCATGGGATAAAGTCGTCCTGATTTAACAAAACTGCTTTGGGTGTAACCTCGCCACTGGCTGCTTTTATACAATACTCCAAAATTTCTGTACCCATCTCAGCAATCGTCTTTTCACCTCTGATAATTGCGCCAGTATCAATATCAATAATATCCCCCATCCGCATTGCCAATGCGGTGTTAGTCGCAATTTTTATAACCGGACATACTGGGTTACCTGTTGGCGTACCTAATCCTGTTGTAAATAAAATAAGGGTAGCACCACTACCTGCCTTTCCTGTGGTGGCTTCCACATCATTACCCGGGGTACATACCAGGCTCAGTCCATCTTTAGTTGCCGGCTCTGTATAATCCAATACATCTACCACAGGTGATGTACCGGCTTTTTTAGCAGCCCCAGTACTTTTAATGGCATCAGTAATCAGTCCGTCTTTGATATTTCCAGGAGATGGGTTCATGTGAAATCCAGAACCTACTGCATGTGCCTGAGCATCGTAATCGCGCATTAAACGTATAAACTTCTCAGCCGTAGGCTGATCTACACAACGGTCGATAATATTTTGTTCGGCGCCACATAGTTCAGGGAACTCGGCCAATAGTACTTTTGCACCCAGGGCAACTAACAAATCAGAGGTATAACCAACTGCTGGATTTGCAGAAATACCACTAAAACCATCACTGCCACCACATTTTACGCCCACTGTAAGTTTGCTTAAAGGAGCCGGGCTTCTTCCTATCTTATTGATCTCCGTAAGTTCTATAAACGTTTTTAGGATGGCATCTTTGATCAACTGATCTTCGCTTTGACTCAGTTGCTGCTCAAATATCAATATCTTCTTTTTAAAGTTAGGGCTTCTTGTAGCTAAATCATCTAAGAACTCCTGAGTTTGCAAATTCTGACAACCCAAACTAAGCAGGGTAATTCCGGCTACATTTGGATGATCTGCATAGGCGGCAAGTAGATTACTTAATAAGGAAGCATCCTGTCTGGTGCCACCACAACCACCCTGGTGGTTTAAAAATTTGATGCCATCTACGTTTTTGAAAACCCTGTTTTTAGGATACCCGGCAAAGGCAATTTCATCTGCCTTAAAATCAGCAATATTCTGTCCGCTTAAACTAGCTTCCAGCAATTGCTCAGTAAACTGCTTGTATTTATCTGTTACATTATAACCCAGCGTGTTGTGGAGTGCTTCTTTTATCACATCCATATTTCTATTCTCGCAGAATACTGTTGGTATAAAAAGCCAGTAATTTGCTGTACCTACCCTCCCGTCTTCTCGATGGTAACCATTAAAAGTACGGTTAACAAAAGCTGAAACATCGGGCTTTTGCCATTCATAATTGACTTTTCGGTATGCATAATCTTGTGAAGCATGGTGTACATTGTCTGTAGTCATCAATCCACCACGTTGGATAGGAATTGTTGCCTTACCTACCAATGCCCCATACATAATTACTTCTTCTCCCATTTGTAATGGATCAATAAAGAATTTATGCTTGGCGCGTATGTCATCCTGTAAAATGATGGTTTGGTTCTTCCATGCTATTGCATCTCCTTTAAAAAGATCCTGCAAAGCGACCAGTACGTTATCGCCTGGGTGAATTTGTAAAAAACTGTGTTTAATGTTGCTTGACATTATGCCTTTAATTCAAATATTTTATCCATAATTACCCACTTTTCGCCAGGCTTTGAACCTGGGATTGCTTGCTGATATTTCCACATTAGTTTTTCCCATTCCTGTACTTTCTGGTTGGATGCATCCGTTGCAGATTTCCCATCGAAGGAAAAAGCATCATTTACTTCCATTATCATAAAAAGTCTGTTTCCAAACCTATAAATTTCCATTAGATCTACTCCAGCACCTGTAATACTATCTAGTATTTCGGGCCATACAGTTTTGTGCATCTCCTCATATTCCGAAATCAATTGATCATCATCAATAAGGTCTAACGCCAGGCAATATCTTCTCATTACAAATAAATCTATTTTTTACTGATTTTAACTACTTTATATCCTTTAATAGCAAATAAAAACACAACACCGAAACAGATCAATGGAACGAGATAACCCCTTTGGATATTACCTGTAACATCGGCTATATACCCCATTAACGGTGGTAATATTGCTCCTCCCACTATTGACATGATGATAAGGCTGCTGCCAATTTTAGTGTCTTTCCCTAAATCCTTTATGCCGAGAGAAAAGATTGTTGGAAACATAATAGACATGAAAAACGCAATTCCAATTACAGAAAACAGCGCCAGCATTCCGCTGGCAGTTATTGCAACTATACATAATGACATACAAACGACCGCACAAATGGCCAAAAGCAACTCTGCTTTTATAAACCTCATAAGAAAAGTACCCACAACTCTACCTACAAGGAAAGCTAGGCCAGCTCCATAGCCTAAATAATCTCCAGCTGCTTGTTGATCAATCCCCGCAACCTTGGTAGCGTATATTATAAACAAGCTAAAAACGCAAACCTGTGCTCCTACATAAAAGAATTGTGCCGCAACTGCCCAGGCTAGATGGCTATGTTTAAGCACACGGATTAAATTGATTAGGATACTAAACGGGCCACTTATTTCCTTTTCTCCAACAACTCCTTCTTCCTTGATCTCGGGTAATTTTATAAAAAAGAATATGATAGCGATCAATAATATGATACTTCCTAAAATCAAATACGGAGTTTTAACAGATGAGGCTTCAGATGCCAAAGCCAATTCTCTCGCTGAAGCGGTCATTCTACTGAGATCCTGATCTGACAAGCCTTTTATCAAAAGAACCCTTACCCCAATTATGGGAGCCATCGTTGCAGCGAGACCATTAAACATTTGTGCAAAATTTAAACGAAATGTGGCAGTTTCAGGTGGACCTAATAATGATGCGTATGGGTTGGCGGCTGTTTCTAATATGGTAAGACCAGAGGCTATAATAAATAACGCACCAAGAAAGAAGGGATACAATTGGGTATTTGCGGCAGGAATAAAGAGAAAAGACCCTATTGCAAAAAATGCTAGTCCGACAATGATTCCTGTTTTATATCCATACTTTTTTAACAGGAAACCGGCAGGAAGTGCCATTACAAAATAAGCAATGAAAACCGCAGAGTCTACCAAGGAAGCCTGAAGTGTATTTAGGCTGAAAGATCTTTTTAAGTGAGGGATAAGCACCGGATCAAGGTTGTGCACAAAACCCCACATAAAGAACAGTGAGGTGATCATGATAAAAGGGAATAAATAATTATTCTTCGTCATTGGTTAGTATTTCGTTACTCAAAGTAAGCGATTTCAGTTGCTAAATATTTTGGAATATTGACCAATCGTTAAGGTATTTTGGCAGCGACAATACATCACTGCCAATAGCTCTAATTTCTTTGGTTCTATTTTTCTGTTAAGACTAAACTCAGATTTGGCAACCCCAGTGTAGTGTGTGGAGAAAAAGGATCGTGCAACTTCCAGCTCACCGGATAATATTTGTTTTTTTCCATGACTAAAGGTTTCAGTTCCTTTTTATACCAAACCTGCTTTACATTAGTATCGATACTAATATTGCTGCTTTTCTTAAAGCCGTTGTAGTATTTCACGATCAGTTGATTCTTACCCTTTTTTAGATGAAGCAATATCAAATCCTTCATCTCTTTTACTTTAAATGGATTGTTGTGTTCTGCCAGTATCTGTCCGTTTAAGGATACCGTTACTGCGTCTCCACTAGTTAATCCAACCAAGTAAGGCTGATCTATCTCCGAAGTGATTTCCTGAAGTAAATAGGTGGCGCTATTCCTATCCATCGCAACTGTATAGGTTTCATTATTTTTCCAGGATGATCTTATTTCCCATGGCTTATTATCGTTGCCTGGCCATGGCTTGCTAACGTCTACGTCTTTTAAATTTCCATGTACACCGCCTGGGCCAGAGTAATAATACCCTGACTGATATAACGGCCCCCAACTAATGGTAGCAAAATTATTAGCTAATGGCAAAGCATTGCCTCCGTTTAAAGAAATGGCAATAACTTTACCATTGATTTCCAGATCAATACTCTTTCCCTTTTCATTGTCAGTAAAATAAAGTGCCGGACTAACAGATTCGCTCGCTGCCGGACTAATCGTCCACGATTCCATCACTGTACTTTGGTAGCGGTTGCTGTAATCAATACCAGAGCTGCTATAGTGTTTAAAAGCATTGTGTCCATTCAATTCTAGCGAATTTCCTTTTAGCTCCATAATATTTGCTGGGGGCACTTTATAGCCATCTACAAATTCGATTACTATGACCTTAAATTCCTTTGCAATATCAAGCGTTGAGGGAACTGAAATGTTAACCCCTGCTGCGTTCTGAATAAATTTGGGCTTGTCCTTTTCACCAAGTACAACTACCGATTTTATTTTACCCGTTAGGCCTGTTAAAGTGATCAGGTCATTCTCTGGGCTAGAAAGCAAGTGAAGGTAAAGTTTGTTCGGTCTACTCGTTAAACTACCCCATTTAAAGGATATATGAAATGGGTCAGGGCGAGTACCATAAATGGCTTCTTTATTCTTGGCAATCCACTTACCCATTGCCAATAGTACATCTTTTTCAAAATCAACTACAGAACCATCTCCTTTAGGCCCAATATTAAGTAAGAAATTGCCACCGCGACTGGCCACCCTTATCAAGCTGGTTAACTTTTCGTGGATTTTATCTTCCTCCTTACCGCGCTTTTGAAAAGAACGATATCCCCAGGTTTCATCAAAAAAAGACGCTGGCGATTGCCATGGTACGCCAATTATGTAATCAGGTTCTTGGTTATCACCCATCACATTAAAATCACCCATGTCATTACCAATCCGGCTCCCAATCATACAATCTGGTTGTAGTTTATGTACTAAATCTCTCAAGTCCTTACTTTCATTTGCATTTTGAGAACCCATATCAAACCATAGTTCAGACACCGGCCCGTAATTACTTAGTAATTCTGCGATTTGTTTTTTATTGTATTCAACATGTTCAGGCGTAATATAGTCAGAGTTGCTGCTGGATATTGGAGAACCTTGAGGAAAATGCCAATCGATCAGGGAGAAATAGAGTCCGAACTTTAATCCTCCTCTTTTACAAGCTTCCGAAAGCTCTTTTAATACGTCCCTCTTATATGAAGTAGCGTCAACTATATTAAAATCCGTTGTATTGGTTTTGAACATGCAGAAACCATCATGATGTTTTGAGGTGATCACAATAGAGCGCATTCCAGCATTTTTTGCAAGCGAAACTATTGAATCTGCATTCCAATTTTCAGGATTGAATGATTTTGCTACCTGTTCATAATCATCGCTATAAATACCGGCATGTGCCTGAATTTGCTCACTTACATTTCTTGTAGCAGGCTTGCCGTTCCAAACCCCTCCCAGAACTGAATAAACGCCAAAATGAATAAACATAGAATACTTCTGATCCTGCCACTCTTTTAATGCCTTAGGATCGTGTTGCCCATAGGAAAGAGAATTGACAAAAATTAAAATTAATGCTAAAAAATGTTTTTGATTCATACCCGTGATTACGGCGCCTCAAGCCGGAATACCCGACGAGATGAAAGCCAATATCAAAGAAAAACTAATTGGGGCATTCAATATTTGAAACTATTGCCAAAACAATAAGCAATTTTGGCTACACTAACTATTCAACTCACGAATATTTTCTTCAAGCTCAGAAAACCATTCGGCTCCGTATTTCCTAACTAGCGGGCCTCTCAAAAACTGATAAACGGGAACCTTTAACTCCCTGCCAAATGAACAGGCATCGTGGCAAATGTGCCACCTATCATAGTTCAATACTTCAAACTCTGGATATTGTGTTACTCTTATTGGATAAAGGTGACAGGATATAGGCTTTTGCCAATCTACCAACCCTTGCTCATAGCCCTTCTCTATGCCGCATTTGGTAATACCATTTTCAAAGGTAACGTAGGCGCATTCCTTGTTTCCATCCACACATGGGGTGGTAAGATCGCCGTCGGCATCTATTACAGATGTGCCCTGTTCCTCAATGGCTTTGATTCCTTTTGCCTCAAGTAAATGCTTTATTTTTGGATAAATTTCTTTTAGAATAACTGTTTCTGCAACGTCAAGCGGGGCACCAGCATCACCTTCTACACAACAGATACCCTTGCATTTATTAAGATTACACACAAAACTCTCAGTAATGAGGTCTTCATGTATCAACGTATTTTGTACTTCTATCATGATCACTTAACTATTGTCAACGGGTATTTTAAACCTTCAGCAGATTTTATCTCCATCACCACCGATCCCACCAGGATCTCTACTTCTGCCTTTACCGGAACCCGGTTACCATCGTCGGTAATCCAAAGATACAACCTGCTATCCTTCTTAAAGATTCTTCCTGGTTTAATGGAGGGACTAAACTTAAGACATTTGATTTTACCCAATTTGGTTTTTATCACCTCTCTACCTACAAACTGAATCTCCAGCTGACTCACCTCATCACCCAGGAAGTAGTTTAGTTTTACAAAATCCCCGGCTTTCATTTTTGAAATGTCCAGGCTCCTTGCAAAATAATAGGAAGAAACCAGATCAAATGTCTGTTGAGTAGGTGTAGAAAAAGTTCCTTTGGTAGCCGTTACCTTTTTATCATCCTGGTTAAACCGCGCTTTATCTTGTCTGCGGTAACTTCCCTCCCGGATATTTTCCTGGTAGAAATAGGGCTTAAGATCTATCCGGTCTATATAGGAATCATAATGGTCCCGAATCTTATAAAAAACATCAAATGT
>JANXVH010000010.1 GCA_025351765.1 Pedobacter sp. | reverse complement strand
TCTGCCCAACTTGCACAAAATCCAATTTTGTGCGTTTGTATTTATTATCCATTAAACATTTTGTGTCGCTTGATTTCTTTTCCTTGTCTAAGTTTCATTGAATGATAAACTGTAGGTACATCGTTTGTCCACTTTTTCAGCGTCAATGTAATTGCAATGATTTCAAATCGTGTCAACAGTCCAACCCAAAAGCAAATATTGAATAAAACAATAGATTGGCATTGCAAAATAATTTGAACAAGTGTCGCAAAGAGCAAAAGTGTCCAAATTTTTGCACCAATTGTATGCGTTGCAATTTCTTTTCTAAATTTTATAAAACTTATAAGATATGTCAAGCCTTCAAGTCCTAAAAGTATTGTCAGTTTTAATGCATTTGTTTTAAAAAAATCAGGACATTGAATATATGTCGCAACAGCAAATGAGATAAAAAATACTTGGTCAATTGATGAGTCTAAGCGTCTTAAAGTTTGTGTCGAAATATCAAGTCGTCTTGCAATAATGCCGTCAAAAATGTCTGTAAGCAGCCCAATTGTTAAAAGTAAAATCGCAATAAATTTGTAATTGTCAACTTGCTTTGTACTCAGAAAAATTATTGTAAACCCAATAGCAAGTCTTGAATAAATTAATGTTATTGGAAGTTTGGTCATAATACTACGCACAACGACCAGGGCTTTGTGATTGTTGGGGAATTCGAGTTCCGTCAGCCCATAACCAAAGTTGATAATTGCAATATTGCTGATGTTTTATTCATAAGCCAAATTTATAACATCGAGCCCGAACTGAAGCACAAAAAAGAACAAATGTTGAGGCAATATTCGTCAAGCCCCAATAATGCCAAACCTCGTGTTGCCTGTGTGTTGGCACAAGGCAGGCTCTTTTGCAAGGTTGGCTTTTGTGTGTCGGCTTTGTGTGCCTTGCAATGTGCCTGACTTGGTGCGTTGGCTATTGAGCATGATTGCCATTATTTAGTCCTCTGTTAAATATTTCTTTTACCATTCCAAACAGCATTGAATTAAAATCCTCTTTCGCTTCCTTATTGTCGTTTATCAATTTATAAAAATCAAAATTGGTGGTTACGTGTTTTAATAATTCTTGTTGAGCAATTTTATCATTTGTAATCCTTGCGTTTTGTTCATCAGAATACTTCATTGAGTTTAGTAACTCTTCATTTTTTGCGACATCATTGGCTATACTTTCTACCATTTGCCTTACTTTATCAGCACTTTCAAACTGTGTTCCGTAACGGTCATTAAAAGTTTGCAGAATGTTTGAAAGCCTGTCTATTTCAGCATCACTTGTTCCGCCTCTCATGTCTGTTGGTATTGGCTTTAAATCTTCGCCTTGTTCCATTAAAATATTTGTCGTTGCTTCCAATTGCAAACGGTAACTGTCCATGTCTATATTGTCCAAAATACCTTGTGCTAAATCAATTGGCGTTTCGCCACCAAGTTTGTTTTGCAAATGGTTTAAGAAAATGTAAAGCCTTTCTAAATATGGATTTTCAAACGGTACAATTTGAGAAAGGAAAATATATAGACGAACATAGGTTTTAACCTTTGCTCTAAAATCTGCTTGTTGTTCTTCTGCTAAATCATTTCTAAAAATGGCGGTTGAACTGTCAAGCATTGCATGAAGTTGGTCAACTGGAACATTTGCCAAAATCTTATCCGAAAATTCAACAACTTGTTCCCTTGTATATACTTGAAAGTTGTCCAAAGCATCTTGCAAGTCAAACAATTTATTTGGGTCGGTAGCTTCGCCTAAAATGGTGCTTTCAAAATAAGGTTTAAATGCTTTTTCAATTTCTTCGGCTGTGTTTGCAAAGTCTAAAACAAAAGTGTCCTTCTTTAATGGATGGCTTCTGTTAAGTCGTGATAAAGTTTGAACAGCATTTACACCACCCAGTTTTTTATCTACATACATGGTATGCAAAAGGGGTTGGTCAAAACCAGTTTGAAATTTATTGGCAACCAATAAAAAACGATATTCATTTTTCTCAAATTCCGTAGGAATTGAGTTGCTTGAAAATCCGTTTAAGTTGGCTTCTGTTTGTCCGTCTATTTCGCCAGAGAATGCAACTATAGCTTTATATGGGCTATTGATTTTATGCAAATATTCGTCAAAGGCTTTTTTATATTTTACTGCATTTGCTCTGCTACTTGTTACCAACATTGCTTTTGCAAAACCGCCCATTCGTTTCTTACGAACTACGTTTTCCATAAAATGCTGAACAATTAAAATTGCTTTTTTCTTTATGGCATGTTCGTGGCTTTCTACATAAGTCTTTAACTTTTTTTGTGCTTTTAGTTTGTCGTATTCAGGGTCGTCCTCAATTTTTTTGAGTAATGCGTAATAGCTTTGGTAGGTTGTGTAATTCAGCAAAACATCCATTATAAAACCTTCTTCAATGGCTTGTTTCATTGAGTATAAATGAAATGCTCTGAATTTTTCTTTTCCATCTTCTTCAAAAGGAACGCCAAATAATTCTAAGGTTTTGTTTTTGGGTGTTGCGGTAAAAGCAAAGTAACTGGCGTTGGGCAACAACTTTCTTGACTTAATTAAATCGGTTATTAAATCTTCGCCTGTTACGGTGTCGTTGTCTTCTGTTTCTATTTCATCATCTTCATTTGGCTTTGCCAATGCCTCGTTTAGTTTTCTTGCCATTTGTCCGCTTAAACTGCTGTGGGCTTCGTCAATGATAATGGCAAAGTTTGTTCCTGGCAATTCGCCAATTTCTTCAACTATGTGAGGAAATTTTTGAATAGTGGTAATGATTATTTTTTTGCCTTCTTCTAATGCCTCTTTCAGTTGTTTACTTCCTTCGGTGATGGCTTCAACAACTCCGTTTACTTGCTGAAACTGTTTTATGTTGTTCCGTATTTGTGCATCTAAAACTCTTCGGTCGGTTACAACAATTACGGTATCAAAAATATTGTCTTTGCCCGATTTGTCGTGTAGTCCAACCAATTGATGAGCCAACCATGAAATTGAATTTGATTTGCCCGAACCTGCGGAATGCTGAATTAAATACTTTTGCCCTGAACCTTTTGCTTGTGCATCGGCTAGAAGGTTTCGGACTGCAAGCAATTGATGATAACGGGGAAAAATCAATTTCTTTTCTTTCCTCGCTTTTATTTTGCCTTTATCGTCTAAGTATTCTTTTTCTTCTGCTATTAGTTGGCAGAAGTTCTGAACGATGTCTGTAAGGTGTGATTTTGTTAAAATCTCTTTCCACAAATAATCAGTTTTGATGCCTTCTTT
>JANXVH010000167.1 GCA_025351765.1 Pedobacter sp. | reverse complement strand
CTAAAGTACTTTTTGACAAAGGTTACATCGCTAATTACAAATTTGAGGACACTACGACTCAGGGAATTATTAAAATAGCTTTGATAGTGGTTTCCTTCCTGACCTATTCGGGGCGACCTGCCATCGGTTAAAATTTTATTATAAGCTCAGAAATAAATCTAAGCGAAAAGAAGCTGATTACCAGCTGGCCTTTCTTACTCCTGGGATTTTACCTGCTAAAGCCATATCACGGAACAATACCCTTGATATACCGAATGTACGCATATAACCACGAGGGCGACCTGTAATTTTACAACGGTTATGTAAACGTACAGCTGATGAGTTTTTTGGTAACTTATCTAATCCTTCATAATCACCTGCAGCTTTAAGTTCTGCACGTTTATCTGCATATTTAGCTACCAATTTTTGGCGCTTAACTTCGCGAGCTTTTACTCCTTCTTTTGCCATTATTGCTCTGTTTTAGGTGTTTGGTTTTTAAATGGTAATCCAAATTGCTTTAAAAGTTCCAATGCTTCAACATCAGTAGTAGCTGTTGTCACAAAAGTGATGTCCATTCCTAAAATCTTGCTGATCTTATCGATGTTGATCTCAGGAAAAATGATTTGCTCAGTAACACCCAATGTGTAGTTACCTTTTCCATCAAACCCTTTATCATTAATACCTTTGAAATCACGGATACGAGGTAAAGCTACGGAAATTAAACGATCTAAGAACTCATACATGTTATTGTCACGTAAAGTAACGCGTACACCAACAGGCATACCTTTACGCAATTTAAAGTTTGAGATATCTTTTTTAGATTTTGCTCCAACTGCCTGCTGACCTGAAATTGTGGACATCTCTAAAATAGAACTATCCATAATTTTTTTATCGGTTACAGAAAAACGTCCTACACCTTGGTTGATCGCTATTTTCTCTAATTTAGGAACCTGCATAACGCTTTTGTAGTTGAACTTATCCTTAAGCGCTGATACAATTTCCTCTTTATATTTACTTTTTAATCTTGGTACGTAAGCCATTATTTGATCTCCTCTCCTGATTTTTTACTAACCCTAACTAATTTCCCATCAGCATTAAGCTTTCTGCCAACACGTGTAATACTTCCTGATTTAGGATCTATTAGTGCAACGTTAGAAATATGAAGAGCTGCTTCTTTTTTTATGATACCACCGTTTGGAGCGGCAGCATTTGGTTTTGTGTGTTTTGATACAAGGTTAACGCCTTCTATTAGGACTCTACTTTTGGTGGTAAGTACCGAAAGTACTTTCCCTTGCTGGCCTTTTGAATCTCCGGCTATAACCTTTACTAAATCTCCTTTACGGATTTTTATTTTTGGTGTAGTTATTTCTTTTTTCATTTTATAATACCTCCGGTGCTAATGACACAATTTTCATGAATTGTTTTTCACGCAGTTCTCTTGCTACCGGGCCAAAAATACGTGTGCCACGTGGCTCATCTTGTGCATTTAATAATACTGCTGCATTGTCGTCGAAACGAATGTAAGAACCATCTTTACGTCTAATCTCTTTTTTTGTTCTTACAACAACTGCTTTAGAAACTGTTCCTTTCTTAATGTTTCCAGAAGGTAATGCACTTTTAACGGTAACAACGATTTTGTCACCAATAGAAGCATATCTCTTTCCAGTACCACCAAGTACACGGATAACCAATACTTCTTTTGCGCCGCTATTATCGGCTACGTTTAATCTTGATTCCTGTTGTACCATGTTATTTAGCCCTTTCTAAAATTTCCACTAATCTCCAGTTCTTATTCTTACTCAGCGGACGAGTCTCCATGATCAGTACTGTATCACCAATACCGCAATCGTTTTTCTCGTCATGAGCCATAAATTTGGTAGTTTTCTTAACAAACTTACCATAGATAGGGTGCTTTACTTTACGCTCTACTGCTACAACAATAGATTTATCCATCTTGTTGCTCACCACTAACCCGCTTCTTGTTTTTCTTAATTGTCTTTCCATTTCGACTCTAAGTTATTTAGTTTCAGTAACTGGCTGAGCTTTACGCACAGCCACTTCAGTGTTTAATCGGGCAATATCTCTTCTTACCTTTCTAATGCGGGTAGGATTTTCAATAGCCGAAATTGTGTGAGCAAATTTTAACTTTACTAAGTTTTCCTTTTCTTCTGCAATCCTGGCTACTAGTTCTTCTTGTGAAAGCCCTGTGATTTCTGAGTTCTTCATTTTATTAATTTTTATGTTGCGGGTCTAGCGGTTATAATAACAAGTTACTTACAACATTCAACCCGCAACTGCTTATGCCTCTACGTAATCTCTACGTACTACAAATTTTGTTTGGATCGGTAATTTCTGAGCGGCCAATCTCATTGCTTCTTTAGCAACATCTAAAGGAACACCTTCGGCTTCAAAAATAATACGTCCTGGTCTAACAACGGCCACCCAATATTCAGGCGCACCTTTACCTTTACCCATACGTACCTCAGCTGGCTTCTTAGTTATCGGTTTGTCCGGGAAAATTCTAATCCAAACCTGGCCTTCACGTTTCATGAAACGAGTTACCGCAATACGGGCTGCCTCTATCTGACGACTGGTTATCCAAGTCGACTCTAAAGATTTGATCCCGAAAGACCCGAATGATAATTCAGCACCACGAGTTGCTAAACCTTTCATTCTGCCTTTTTGCATCTTTCTGAACTTCGTTCTTTTTGGCTGTAACATTTTATTCTAATATTATCGTTAAACGATCTGTTAACTAATTATTTACGAGGACCTCTATTAGGAGTGTTTCCGCCTCTATTATCTCTACCTGGAGCACCTTGTCCGGAGCCGCCTTGACCTGGCCCTCTTCCGCCACGATTACCACCACCGCGGTTATCGTTTCTTCTGTCGCCACCGCCACCACGGTTATCTCTTTCCCTACCACCTGCAAAAGCACCTTCTGGTCTGCCACCTTTCCCTGGAGCATTGCTCGTAGCACCGATGTTTGGAGAAAGATCACGTTTACCGTAAACCTCACCTTTACAAATCCATACTTTAACACCTATTTTACCATAAGTTGTTAAAGCTTCTGCTAATGCATAGTCAATGTCTGCACGGAAAGTATGCAAAGGAATTCTTCCTTCTTTATACTGTTCGCTACGAGCCATCTCAGCACCACCCAACCTACCAGAGGTCATGATCTTGATACCTTCCGCACCCATACGCATAGTTGATGCAATTGTAGATTTCATTGCTCTCCGGAAAGAGATCCTTGCCTCTAATTGTTTAGCAACACCTTCTGCAACTAATTGTGCATCAAGCTCAGGGCGTTTAATCTCGAAAATGTTGATTTGAATTTCCTTTTTTGTCAATTTTTTCAACTCTTCTTTGATCTTGTCAACTTCCTGACCAGCTTTACCTATCACGATACCTGGACGTGCTGTGTGAATAGTAACAGTAATACGTTTTAAAGTACGCTCTATTACAACTTTGGCAACACCACCTTTTGCAATACGTGCAGCAAGGTATTTTCTTATTTTATCGTCCTCAACTAATTTATCAGCATAGTTGTTGCCACCGAACCAGTTAGAATCCCAACCCTTGATGATTCCTAACCTGTTTCCTATTGGATGTGCTTTTTGTCCCATTTCTGTTAATTAGTTTGAGTTTCAACGTTTTTACTATCTACTACCAAAGTTACATGGTTTGAACGTTTACGTATTCTGTAACCACGTCCTTGAGGTGCCGGTCTTAATCTTTTCAACTGACGGCCACCGCCTACCATTATCGTTTTCACATATAATTGGTTTTCTTCAGGGCGAGAACCTTCATTCTTAGTTTCCCAATTTTTGATAGCAGATAATAATAGTTTCTCAACCCTTATTGCTGCATCTTTATTGGTAAACTTTAAAATATGTAAAGCTTTCTCAACACGCTCACCTCTGATAAGATCTACAACCAAACGCATCTTACGTGGTGAGGTTGGACAATTGTTTAATTTCGCTAATGCTTCCATCTCTTAATTATTTTTTCTTTTCAGAGTGACCCCTAAATGTTCTGGTTGGAGCAAACTCTCCCAGTTTATGACCAACCATGTTTTCTGTTACGTATACCGGTATAAATTTATTACCGTTATGTACCGCAAATGTATGACCCACAAAATCTGGTGAAATCATTGATCTGCGAGACCAAGTTTTAATTACAGACCTCTTGCCTGAATCATTCATAGAGACTACTTTTTTCTCTACGTTATGGTCAATATAAGGTCCTTTTTTTATCGAACGAGCCATTATTTCTTCCTTTTCTCTATGATGAAACGATTTGAGTATTTTTTAAGTGTACGGGTCTTAAAGCCTTTAGAATACATACCATTCCTTGATCTAGGCTGACCACCTGATGAACGTCCCTCACCACCACCCATTGGGTGATCGACAGGGTTCATCGCTACAGGACGTGTTCTAGGACGACGACCTAACCAGCGATTACGACCAGCTTTACCTAATACTTCATTTGCATGATCAGAGTTGGAAACAGCTCCGATAGTAGCCAAACATGTAGTCAGGATTAACCTGGTTTCACCTGAAGGCATTTTCAATGTCGCATATTTACCATCACGTGCAGCTAATTGTGCATAAGCACCTGCACTACGTGCCAATTGAGCGCCACGGCCAGGATGAATCTCCACATTGTGTACAATAGATCCCAAAGGAATATTGCTTAGTTTTAAAGTATTTCCCACTTCTGGAGTTGCAGTATCACCAGATACCACTTTTTGCCCTACTTGCAACCCTTCCGGTGCAATAATATAACGCTTCTCACCATCTGCATAATGTAACAATGCAATGCGTGCTGTACGGTTTGGATCGTATTCAACAGTAGCTACTGTTGCAGGAATATCAAACTTCTCACGTTTAAAGTCAATTAAACGATAAGATTTCTTATGACCACCACCCATGTAGCGCATGGTCATCTTTCCTGTATTGTTACGTCCTCCCGATTTCTTAGAAGATACAACCAATGATTTTTCGGGCTTGGTTGCTGTAATCTCCGTAAAACTGGCACCTACTCTAAAGCGGGTTCCCGGAGTGACTGGTTTAAATTTTCTTAAGCCCATAGTTTATAATTATTCAATTCTTATTAAATATTCGCGTAATAATCGATTGTTTCACCTGCTTTCAAGGTAACGACAGCTTTTTTGTATTTAGGACTACGTCCCGTAACCAATCCGCCTTTAGTATTTCTCGACTTAACTTTACCACCCACAACTAAAGTGTTAATGGCTAAAATGCTTACGCCGTACATTTTTTCAATCGCAGCCTTGATTTGCAGTTTGTTAGCTTTAGTGTCTACTCTAAAAGTAAAGCGGTTTGACTTTTCAGTCAGCACAGAAGCTTTTTCTGTTAAAATCGGTTTTTGTAAAATTTCCATATTACTTGGCAAATGCCTCCTCCAATGTTTTAAGAGAATCAGTAGTAAACAAAAGCTTTCCGCAATTCAATACATCATATGTATTCAATTGATCTGCAGTAATCACTTTAGCTTTCTGAATGTTTCTGCTTGATAAATAGATATTGTTATTTTGTGAAGGCAGAACCAGCAAAGTTTTTTCGTTAGCTAAATTCAAAGCGCTAACTAAATTAATGTAGTTCTTAGTTTTGATCGAGTCAAAAGAAAAATCTTCAATAACAACAACATTAGCATCCAAAGCTTTGTAAGACAATGCTGACTTACGGGCAAGAACTTTCAATTTTTTGTTTAGTTTGAAACTATAATCTCTTGGCTGAGGACCGAAAACACGACCACCACCGTTAAACAACGGAGATTTAATACTACCTGCACGAGCACCACCGGTACCTTTTTGTTTATATAATTTACGGGTTGAACCAGCAATTTCATTACGTTGCTTAGACTTGTGAGTACCTTGACGTTGATTTGCCAAATACTGCTTAACATCTAAATAGATCGCGTGATCAACCGGCGATATCCCAAATACCGACTCAGGAAGTTGCACTGTTGCACCTGTCTCTTTTCCTGAAATGTTTAATACTTTAACTTCCATCTGCTTACTTATCTAAGATTACGTAAGAACCTTTAGCTCCTGGTATGGAACCACTAACTACAACCAGATTTTGATCAGCATAAACTTTCAAAACTTGTAAGTTTTGAACTTTAACCCGGTCTCCACCCATTCTTCCAGCCATACGCATACCTTTAAATACGCGCGCAGGATAAGAAGCTGCTCCCAATGAACCTGGTGCACGCATCCTGTTGTGCTGTCCGTGAGTTTGTCCACCAACACCAGCAAAACCATGACGCTTTACAACACCTTGAAATCCTTTACCTTTTGAAGTACCAACAACATCAACAAAGTCACCTTCATTGAAGATGCTTACCGTTACAGTGTCTCCTAAGTTCAATGATTCCTCAAATGGCTCAAATTCAACCAATTTGCGTTTAGGCGTAGTGTTTGCTTTTGCAAAGTGCCCTTTTAACGGCTGAGTGGTGTTTTTTTCTTTAGCCTCGCCGAAACCCAGCTGAACTGAAACATACCCATCTTTCTCTTCGGTCTTTACTTGCGTAACTACACAAGGCCCAGCTTCGATCACCGTACATGGAATATTCTTTCCATCGGCGTCGAAAATGCTGGTCATTCCTACTTTTTTTCCAATAATACCTGACATTTTCTTTTTTTAATTTAACACCCATCGAAGCAGTAGGGCTTCGTTCAAGGTGGATACACATCCCTGTTAAGGGAGGGCAAAAATAGGAAAGAAATCTTAATTTTCAAATAGTTAGCGTATTATTTTTTCAAATAATCGCAAATAATTTGAATAGGCAGGACAGCGCTCACTTAAAACCAGTTTTAGCCAACAAGCTTATTACTCAAACTTACTAATATGATAGCTAAAACCAACAAACCAATCAATACATATAGGTAATCCCGCTCAACAAGGAAGCTGAAAACGGAAAAGACAACGCGTGCCACAGGCGTAAAAATCAATAGAAGAACACCAAATTGAGTAATAGCACTTCCATCCAGATGAACAACGCCTTTGTATACTGACGCAATTGAGGTCAATCCCGTTTTATGTGGATCAAAAACTCGGTAATCAATTACTTCTGAATACCTGCCAAATAAGTAAAGCGTCCCCCCAGCAAAAATAACTATCATAGAAACCATTACCCCCACCCTCAACAGCGTACCCAGTATTAGCTGTACATCTTTGTCGGAATAAAAATTCAACTCCTTTTTCATAATCTTCCAGATAAGCCGTTATAGATCATTTGTAATGCAAGAAAAGCTACAACCAGGGCAAATACCACTTTTAACTTTTCTGTATTCGTCTTCAATAATATCTTTGATCCAACCGTAGCACCAATCAAAACTCCAATTGATACCGGTAAGGCTATGCCAGGATCAATCTGCCCCCTATGAAAATAAACCACCGCACTTGCCGCAGCAGTAACACCCATCATAAAATTGCTGGTAGTAGTAGATACCTTAAATGGAATCCTCATAATGTTGTCCATTGCTATTACCTTCAATGCTCCAGACCCTATCCCCAGCAAGCCTGAAATCACGCCTGCAACAAACATCATTAAAAATCCCCCGGCTACATTGTGTACAGCATAGTATTTAATTCCTTCTAGTGTTGGGTAGCTTCCATTCAGTTTAAAAAATACAGCCAGCTTTCCGGAGGTATCATTGTCACTCCGGTCCACCTTTTTCCTCATCATCATTAATGCAGAAAAAAGAAGGATCAGTCCAAAGGCAATAGCGATATATCCTGTATTTATATAAATGGTAATAATAGCGCCAAATACCGCACTAATTGTTGTAGCGATCTCTAGAAACATCCCTATTCTGATGTTTGTAATCCCTTCTTTAACGTATGCTGCCGCTGAACCTGATGAAGTTGCAATAACTGAAACGATAGAAGCTCCAATAGCATAATGAATATCTACACCCAAGACCAGTGTAAGTAGTGGTATAACAATTACTCCTCCACCCAAACCGGTAAGGGAGCCAAGCAGTCCGGCCAGAAAAGCACCCACTAATAAAATCAATGTAAATACCAATACAGACATCGTCGCAAATATACCATCTGCTAGCCTAACACAATAAAATTATAATATCATTGTTAAAATACCAGTAACTATTTCAATATATTCACAAAAATTAAACAGGCATTGATGAAAAAATTGACCATTCTATTGGCAGCACTGATCTTATTCAACTTAGGTACAGATGCGCAGTTTAAGGCAAATACGGTTAAAGCAAAAATTGATTCGGTTAAAATAGACCCTAGTCTACTAGGCCAATATCAATTAATCCTTAACAAATCTAAAACGTTAAACGGATACAAGTTAATTAATCCGAACAGGCTATCCCAGTTTTTCCAAAGTGTTAAAGATACATTAAGAACGGAAAGAAAAGAGCTGTCCCTTGCCAACCAAAAAATTGCAGGATTACAAAAAGGTGTTTCCGGATTAAAAAGTGAGATGGCTGGAACAGAAACATCACTTGCTGCTACCAATGCAAAAATGGACGAGATTTCTTTTTTAGGCGTATCTTTTTCTAAATCTAACTACAACATCACCGTGTGGACAATCATCTTAATCCTCGCACTACTCCTCACCTTGGTCTTTTTCAGATCTGCAAAGAACGTCAACGAAGCAAAATACCGCACTGGTCTTTACAATGAGGTTTCACAAGAGTATCAGGCTTATAAAACGAAAGCCAATGAGAAGGAAAAGAAATTAGCCAGGGAACTTCAGGATGAGCGCAACAGGCTAGAAGAGCTAAAAGGAAATAGATAACCTGTATTCAACAAAAAAGCCTTTCGGAATCCCGAAAGGCTTTTTTGTTTGCTAACTCACTAAGTTAAACTTTGATCTCTACTTCAACACCGCTAGGTAGTTCAAGTTTCATTAAAGCATCAACCGTTTTAGAGTTAGAGCTATAAATATCTAACAAACGTTTGTACGCACACAATTGAAACTGCTCACGTGCTTTTTTGTTCACGTGTGGTGAACGCAGTACTGTGAAGATTTTCTTTTCTGTAGGCAACGGAATCGGTCCGCTTACCACTGCACCCGTAGGCTTAACTGTCTTAACGATCTTCTCAGCAGATTTATCTACTAGATTGTAATCGTAAGATTTTAATTTGATTCTGATTCTTTGGCTCATCTTATTTTTATTTAAAGCAGATGGTTAGAGCTATTAATAACCATCTGCCGGTTTGTTTTTTAATTAATCGACAGATTTAACTCTACCTTTTGATTTAGCAATTACTTCATCCTGTACAGTTTTCGGCGCAGCTTCGTAATGATCAAATTCCATTGTAGATGTTGCACGTCCTGAAGTAATGGTACGCAATTGAGTTACATAGCCAAACATTTCAGAAAGTGGCACTGTAGCTTTAATTACCTGAGCACCCGCACGGGTATCCATTCCTAAAAGCTGACCACGGCGACGGTTCATATCACCGATAACATCACCCATATTTTCTTCTGGAGTAAGGATTTCGATCTTCATAATTGGTTCCATCAATGTAGGTTTACACTTAGGTAATGCCTCACGATAAGCCATTCTTGCTGCAAGCTCAAATGACAAAGCATCTGAATCGACCGCATGGAATGAACCATCAATTAAACGAACTTTCATATCAGGAAGCGGATAGCCAGCCAATACACCATTCGCCATTGCTGCTGCAAATCCTTTTTCTACTGAAGGGATAAACTCACGTGGAATTGAACCACCCGAAATTTCGTTCACAAACTGTAAACCACCTTTTTCAAAATCAGCATCAATTGGAGAAATCACTACTTGAATATCAGCAAATTTACCACGACCACCAGATTGTTTCTTATACGTTTCACGGTGCTGGGTAGTACCAAAGATTGCTTCTTTATAA
This sequence comes from Pedobacter sp., assembly GCA_025351765.1. GTDB lineage: Bacteria > Bacteroidota > Bacteroidia > Sphingobacteriales > Sphingobacteriaceae > Pedobacter. The sequence goes on along the minus strand of JANXVH010000167.1, from coordinate 5,315 downwards.
GCTACCTGTGGCGCTCCTTGGTTAACCTCAACTTTAAACTCACGTTTAAGACGGTCAATCAGGATGTCCAGGTGAAGCTCACCCATACCGGAGATTACAGTCTGACCAGTCTCCTCGTCAGTTTGAACTCTAAATGTAGGATCTTCTTCTGCAAGTTTAGACAATCCCATACCTAACTTATCAATATCAGCTTGAGTTTTAGGCTCAATAGCTAAACCAATAACCGGCTCAGGAAAGTTCATAGACTCCAATACAATTGGATTTTTCTCTTCACAAAGTGTATCTCCAGTTTTGATATCCTTAAATCCTACAACCGCTGCAATATCACCAGCACCTACATTAGGGATTGGATTTTGCTTATTAGCATGCATTTGGAAGATACGGGAAATACGTTCTTTGTTTTCAGAGCGGGCATTATAGATATATGACCCAGCTTCAAGGTTACCGGAATAAACACGGATAAAGCATAGACGACCAACAAATGGATCCGTTGCAATTTTAAATGCTAAAGCTGCAAAGGGTTCTTTTTCATCAGGTTTACGCAAAACCTCTTCACCAGTATCAGGATTAGTTCCAACAATACCTGGCGAATCCATTGGTGAAGGCAGTAACTCCATCACATAGTCAAGCATGGTTTGTACACCTTTATTTTTAAAAGATGAACCACACACCATAGGTACAATTTTAGCATCCAACACTGCTGCACGCAGTGCATCTAATATCTCGCGTTCAGTAATTGAGTTAGGATCATCGAAGAATTTCTCCATCAATGTCTCATCGTAATCTGCAACAGACTCCAATAACTTCTCTCTCCACTCAGCTACCTCATCAATCATATCTTCAGGAATAGGTACTTCAGTAAAGGTCATCCCTTTATCATCCTCATTCCAAACGATACCACGGTTATTGATCAAATCAACAACACCTTTAAAGCTTTCTTCAGCGCCGATAGGTAATTGCAATGGAACTGCATTGCTACCTAACATGCTTTTTACTTGTGCAACAACTTTCAAGAAATCTGCTCCTGAACGGTCCATTTTATTAACGAAACCGATACGGGCAACATTGTAGTTGTTGGCTAAACGCCAGTTAGTTTCAGATTGAGGCTCAACACCATCAACTGCCGAAAACAAAAACACCAAACCATCTAACACACGCAATGAACGGTTTACCTCTACAGTAAAATCAACGTGTCCTGGTGTATCGATGATGTTTATATGGTAGTTCTGACCTCTGTATTTCCATCCTACTGTTGTTGCAGCAGAAGTGATGGTTATACCACGCTCCTGCTCTTGTGCCATCCAGTCCATCGTTGCAGCACCTTCGTGCACCTCGCCAATTTTGTGACTAACACCAGCATAATAAAGGATACGCTCAGTTGTTGTGGTTTTACCCGCATCAATGTGAGCCGCAATCCCGATATTTCTAGTAAATCTTAAATCTCTTGACATTATATAATTTCAAATATTAGAAACGGAAATGAGAGAACGCTTTGTTAGCCTCAGCCATTTTATGCGTATCTTCTTTTTTCTTAACTGCTGCACCTTCACCCTTAGCTGCTGAAATAATTTCACCTGCTAATTTCTCTTTCATAGTTTTCTCACCACGTTTACGAGCGTAATTGATCAACCATTTCATGCCTAAAGCAATCTTGCGGTCTGGTCTTACTTCTGTTGGCACCTGGAAGTTTGCACCTCCAACTCTCCGAGATTTAACCTCTACAGCTGGACTGATGTTTACTAATGCACGTTTAAATACATCTAGGCCGTTTTCGCCAACTTTTTTCTCAGCTAATTCTACTGCATCATAAAAAATATCATAAGCAATGGATTTTTTTCCATCATACATCATATTGTTTACAAATCTCGTTACCTGAACATCGTTAAACTTAGGGTCAGGAAGGATAATTCTCTTTTTTGGTTTTGACTTTCTCATTTTTCTTTCCTCCTAAATTATTTCTTTTTACCTTTTACTGCTCCTTTTACCGGCGCTGCTACTTGCCCTGGCTTAGGACGTTTTGTTCCGTATTTAGAACGACGTTGATTACGACCGGCTACGCCTGAAGTATCTAACGCACCACGGATGATGTGATAACGTACACCCGGTAAATCTTTAACACGACCACCACGGATCAATACGATTGAGTGCTCCTGTAGGTTGTGACCTTCTCCAGGAATGTATGCGTTAACCTCTTTACCATTGGTTAAACGTACACGCGCTACTTTACGCATTGCTGAGTTTGGTTTTTTAGGGGTAGTAGTATATACACGTGTACATACACCTCTTCGCTGTGGACAACTGTCCAACGCCGGAGACTTACTCTTGAACTCCAGTGCTACTCTACCTTTTCTAACTAATTGCTGAATGGTTGGCATTGCTCTTTTTTTGTTTTTCTATTAATGTTAAAAACTTTACCCCTCAATAAGGGACTGCAAAGGTAAGACAATACATTTTATAAATCAAGACGTTAACAAAAATTTAATAAATAATTGCTAGTGAAAAGTATTGAGGTATAGTTTCTCTACTTTCTTCCTCGCCCAGTCGGTTTTTCGCAAAAACTTTAAACTGGAATTCATCGTTGGGTTGTTCTTGAAGCATTCTATTTTCACATAGGTGCTCATTTCTTCCCATCCAAAATGCCATACCAGTTGCTTTAAAATGAATTCCAGTGTTTTACCGTGTAACGGATTGTTTTTTTGATCCTCTTCTGCCATGCCGCAAAAATAAAGAACTTAACAGCTACCTTAAAATAAATTTAGTTTACCCGGCAATTACCGCAGCAAGCTCCTTTTTCGTTAAATTTGTTCCATTAACATATATCATGAATTTAAAAATAGGCGATTTTGTACGTTTTGTTGATGAAAACCTAGAAGGTTATATTACCCGCATCATTGATAAGGATACCATAGGTGTCACCGATTCTAACGATTTTGAAATACCCGTAATGGCGACTAAGGTTACGCTTATCCATGGAGAAATACCCGGCACCAGCACGCCGGCAAGCGCAACTACCGTTCAGTCCTTGCCTTCAATATTCATTAAAGAAGGGGTGTCCCTAGGTTTGATAAGCGACCAGCATATCCATTCTGTTGCCCATTTTCATTTGGTTAACGAAACCTCTTTCCAGCTGCTTGCCAGCCTTACTACAGAAAAGAACGGAACTTTTAATGGAGAATTTGCAGGCATAGTAAAACCAAACAGCTCCAGTAAAATTTATTCTGCCAATATGAGTGATATCCAGTTATGGCCAAAATTCCGTTTAGAAATTTTATTCAATACCAAGGGTGATATAGAACCACCCAGCGCCATCATATACCACAACTCGTTGAAAGGTAAAGACCTTTCTGTAGCCAAAGTTGATATCCCGCTGCTTAAAGCCAAAGGTTGGTCTATCCGGTTGGATACTCCTCCACCGCTTTTAAATGCAGAAAAACTTAAAGAAAGTTTTTTCAAATAACCATAAAAATGCCCCCAATAAGCAACTAACTTTTTGGGGGCAATGATAACTAGAGGAAGTTTGTTGTTAGTTATTAGGCCAGCTATCGTTCTCAACGTTTACATCTGGCAGTACTTTATCGGGGTTCAACTTCACAGAAACAACTTCTTCTGTAGTTGGATAATTCACAGTCCAGCTTTTGTTTCTCATCCAAACATCTACACCCAGTTTTAGGATATCTGTTTTACCACTTTTGGTTTTAACTTCAATGATAACTGGCATCGGCATTTTTTCAAGATTGGCCACTACTATGCTGTAACCGGTAATTAAACCATCAACTTTATTTGGCGTTACAGCTACAATTGCCTGATCCATTTTCCAGTTCTCTAAAAACCAACCCCTCCAAAACCAAGATAGATCCTCTCCTGCTCCGTTTTCCATCGACCTGAAGAAATCAAACGGTGTAGGGTGTTTAAAGGACCATTGTTTAATATATTCTCTAAAAGCATAATCAAAACGTGCAGTACCCAATATCTGGTTCCTCAACAGATCAAGCCCTTGTCCGGGTTTACTATATAAGTTCCTGCCAATATTCGCTTCTCGCATCGCGTCTGGCGTAAGCATAATGTATTCAGATTCAGTTTTCGCATTTGTTACGGCCGCTTTATGCATATCTGCCCTTACTTTTTTGTATTCGCCGTTGTTAAACGATTGTGACGATATTCCGTTAATAAAAGTATTGAAACCTTCATCCATCCATCCGTATTTACGCTCATTGCTACCAACAATCATTGGAAACCAGGTATGCCCAAATTCGTGATCTATCACCCCCCATGCAGATCCATTCTTGGCAGTCCAACCACAGAATACGATGCCCGGATATTCCATACCACCAACATTGCTGGCTACATTTACGGCCATTGGATAAGGGTATTCAAACCATTTTGTAGAGTAATGCTCTATCGTAGTTTTTACGTATTCAACGCCCCTTCCGTAGCTGTCTTTGCCGGCACTTTCTACCGGGTGGGCAGAAACTGCAAGCGATTTCTTACCGCTAGGCAAGTTTATACGGGCGGCATCCAATACAAAAGCCGTAGATGATGCCCAAGCTACATCTCTGGTATTTTTAATTTTAAATTTCCAAGTTAATTTGTCTTTTGATGGCCTGGACGACGCTTCTGTTACTTCCGCTACTGAGCGAATTGCGATAGTTTGATCACTTAGCTTTGCCGCATTCCAACGCTTTAATTGCGCTGCAGTAAATACTTCCTGAGGATTTAAAAGCTCACCAGATCCCATTACAATATGATTTGCAGGGGCTGTAACCGCAAAATCTACATCTCCGTATTCACAATAGAACTCTCCTGCACCCCAGTAAGGCATAGTATTCCACCCCAACACATCATCATATACACACATTCTTGGATACCATTGTGCTATTGCGAAGATCTCCCCATTTTTTGTTGTAAGGTGTCCCATCCTGTCAGATCCGTTTTTAGGAATAACAAAAGAAAAATTCATTTTCAAAGTAATGGTCTCCCCGGGCAACAGGGGTTGTTCTAGCCTAATCTGCATCCTTGTATCCTCAATTAAAGAGGTAAACTTTACGGCCTTGGTTTGTAATGATACATCGAGCGCAGCTATTTTGTAACCGCCTTCTAATTTCTCTCCCCTATTACCGTATCTGCTGTTTCCAGCGATCATTGCATTTCCTCTGGATCCTTCTGCAAACAAATTTTGATCTAGCTGTAGCCATAAATAAGGCAGCTTATCTGTGCTATTGTTTTTATACGATATAGTAACCGCACCTGTTATGGAGTTGTTTACATCATTAAGGGTAGCAGAAATTACATAGTCTGCCCTATTTTGCCAGTATTTA
>JANXVH010000151.1 GCA_025351765.1 Pedobacter sp. | reverse complement strand
GAACCCGATTACCATCGTCGGTAATCCAAAGATAGAGCCGACTGTCTTTTCTGAATATTCTTCCAGGTTTAATGGACGGACTAAATTTAAGACATCTTATCTTGCCCAGTTTCGTTTTAATAACTTCTTTGCCCACATATTGAATTTCAAGCTGACTGATCTCATCGCCAAGGAAGTAATTCAATTTCACAAAATCTCCTTGTTTCATTTTTGAGACATCAAGACTCCTTGCAAAATAATAAGAAGATACCAGATCAAACGTCTGTTGAGTAGGTGTAGAGAAAGTTCCTTTAGTTGCCGTTACTTTCTTATCATCCTGGCTAAACCGCGCCTTATCCTGCCTGCGATAACTTCCTTCCCTAATATTCTCTTGGTAAAAAAATGGCTTAAGCTCTAAGCGGTCTATGTAAGAATCGTAATGGTCTCTTATCTTATAAAACACATCAAATGTACCAGAGGTAACACCATCTACACTAAGTCTGTATGTTGGCTTTCCATCGAACTTAAGATCTGAATTCAATACTTTTAATGTGCCTTCTGCTGCAGTGATGAAACCATATTTCAACTTATATTGCAACACTTCTCCGGGTTGAAATACCGCTTCTTTTACGAAAGGAAGTTCTTGAGCACTACAATAAAAGCCTGTAAACACGACCATTGCTAAAAATAAAAACTTTCTCATACCCAGATTAAACAAAAAACTCTCCAATTTTAATCTTTACGTTTATAAATTGGTACGGTAGAGCAAGGCTCTCCATACATAATACTCTTAACAACAGGAGTTAACAAACCTGTTATCTCTACATACGCTGAAACAGGAATCTCTATATCTGCACAACCTTTGATAACCACACGCTCGTTTGCAAAAGGTTGTAAGTCAATTTTAGCAAGTGCTTTTGAAAAAAGAACCGCTTCAAGGGTAGCTAACGTCCCGAACACAACTTCATTTGCATAAGGCTTCATTTTGTTTGCCAGAAGCATATAGGCCCAGGTTGGTACAATAGCGTCTGTACTACAGGTTACCGCTACATTTTTACCTGTGTAGCTTGTCCAGTCATGGCCCTTGATAAACTCTCTGAAATCCTTTTCCCTCAACATCAATCCATGGAACAGATTTTCCTTGATATCGTAAACCAGTCGCGGTCCTTTATCAAAATAATCTTCCAGATTTAGTGTAATCAAACCACTCGTTACCACTTTGTTAACAAAATTTTCCTGAATCTCCATAGCTTTAATCTTTAACAGGTAAAATGCAATATGCCCTAAAGCAAAAAAACCGGAAGTAGCATGTACTTCCGGTTACAAAATTACGTAAAATAAGATTAATAGAATTTCACCCTATTGTCTTTTATATCGCTTTTATCCTGCAGCGCCTGGAAAGCGGCACCTAATGAACGTTGCGCATTCAACTGCATCATGGCTTCCTTTTGCTTGTAAGTATTGGCCAATGGTGCCGGATTTGCAAAACCATCAACAACAAAAGCATATACTCCACCTTCGCCTACTATCGACTTAGACAATTTTCCTGGCTGAGAACCAAATACAGTTCCCACAAGTTTGTTCTCTTGGGCAGCTCCCGGGATAACTGGATTAGCCAATACCATATTTTCTATCGGTAATACGCTTTTCCCAATTTTCTGTGCTACCTGAGTAAGATTGCCTGACCCCGACAAAGCCTTGTCCATTTTCTCTTTTAACAATTTGCCTTTTACAGCAATACGAACCATAGGTTCTATTTCTTTCTTAACCAAATCCAAAGAAAGTGATCCTTTAGGACGAACATCAGTTAAATGTGCGACCACAAAAGAATTATCCATTTGGTAAACCTGATCAAGTATTTCACCTTTCTTAGCCTCATACGCATCACGAATAAGCTGACGAGGGTTATCTAAACCGGGTGCAAATCCTTGTGTTGGAGTAATTTTATCAGCTACAGCAACAGTGTAACCTTTCTTTTGTGCAACCCCTGCAAAATCGCCATCCTTTACCTCATTTAAAAATATACTTGCTTTTTTATATGCTGCATCTTTGGTTTTATTACTTGGAGCTAGATTTTTTTCTATATAGGCTAGTTTAACAACTTTAGATGAACCAATCTGTTTCTCTATTTTAATTAAGTGAACACCAAATTGAGAAGTTACAACTTTAAGATCTCCAGGGCTACCATTAAACGCTGCATTTTCAAACTCAGCAACCATTTGTCCGCGGGCAAAAGTGCCAAGTTCACCCCCTTTATCCTTAGATCCATCTGTACTATATTGTAATGCAAGAGTAGCAAAACTAGCTCCTTTTTGAATCAATGCTTTCAAAGAATCCGCCATCTTCAGAGCCTTGTCTACACCACCCAGCTGAGTTGGGTTAAGTAAAATGTGACTTGCTTTAACAGAATCAGGAGAGAAGCGTGTATCTACTACCTTAACGAGCTTGTAAGAATTACCTGAAAGTTTAGGCCCATAGAATGAGCCTGCAGGTAAGTTAAAAACAACTGAATCTACAGCTGCATCCAACTTTCCCTTGTTTAAGTAAGCATAAGGTACTTTAACATCTGAATTCACTACTGAGAACAAAGAGTCATTAGTAGCGCTTTTAAAATCACCTGCTAGTTTATCTATTTGGGTTTTTACTGCTGCAGTATCTTCTTTTGTAGGGTTAACACTAAAGGATACATATTGCAATGACCGTGTTTCTGTAGGGTTTTCGAAACGCTTCTTATTGTTGTCGTAATATTCAGAATAGTCGGCATCAGTAGGCTTAATTGTTGCATCAGGTAAAGAAGCAAAATCCAGCGCCACATATTTAAAGTTGGCAATCTTGTTGCGGTTCGTGTATTCATCGTTTGCCTCCAGTGTGGAAACATAGATGGAGTTATTGATCAGCTTAGAATATTTTTGTTGCAAAGCTTGTCTTTCAATTTCAGCTTCAAGGGCCTGTAGCTGTGGTCTTACCTTAGCATCTTTATACCCTTGCTTAAAAGTATTTAAAACCTGTGCCCTGTCTACTTGCCCGGTTTGAGGATTTCCGAAATACTGCACGATAAGCGGACTTGGATTAGAACCTTGAATTAAGTCTGACAATTCATCTGACGACACTGTTAAACCTAAACGGCTATATTCTTTACCCAGTAAAACGTTCGCAACTTCGCCCTGCCATACATTATCAACTGCCATCGCTTGCATTTGCGCATTGCCGGAGCCGCCATATTGCTGTTTAAATTGAGCAGCACTCTGTTCTACTTTTGGACCAAATTGATCTATATTGATTTCTTCGCCATCAATAGTACCAACTACTTTTTGAGAAGCGGCCCAGAATGGTTTACCCACGTTAATTGCATCACCAACTAAAAACGCAACAATTGCAAAACCTATGGCTCCAATTAAGATGTAGCCTGCGCGATTTCGCAAAAATGTCATTAAACCCATAATATTATATTTATTAATTTTTTTTAAGAGGGCGCAAGATACAACTTTTGAGAAAAAAAGTAAATTTATTACAAAACATATTTACTGCCCGTAATTATCAGGCACATACACCTCTCCAGTACCATTGTCCCACGTTATGGTGTTAAAGTCCTCCGTGGCACTAAAATTTACCGCAGTAAGCACCGTACCGTCTGGTTTGGTAATTACTCCTTTTGGAGAAAAGAACTTCTTTTTCGTTTGATCCCAAACCAATTCTTCGGTATTGTAAGTGAGTTTCTCATTGATTACCACAACATTTCGCTTGAAAGTAGCCGTTTTCTCAACATCTTTCATAATTGCATAGTCTGAAGTAACAGAACCTTTGACCTTCGCCTGGGCATCCAAAAAATTAATTTTAACCCCCTTACTCATTTCCTGGTAGCTGGCACCTGACATAGGAACCACTTTTACCAGTATCGGGGCGAAGAACTGCCCCTTTACTTTAGCTGAGTCACTATAGATGATGTTTACATCACGTGTAGTATCACTGCTTAGGTTGATTTTACCAGTCAGTTTAGTGGCCGATTTCAAATCATCCTCCCCGCAGGAGACAAGCATTTGCAGCATGCTAAGTACAATAAAGGAAAATATTATACTTTGACGCTTCATTAGTTGAGTTTATACCTTCTAAACCACCTGTCGTTTAGCGTAAAACCTAGATGAAATTTTAGATAGTTTTCTTGTACATTACCATTAGTTATAGACCCCATTTTTCCTAGCTCAGCAGTAATGTTCATTTTATAGAAAGAGGTACGTGAAACATTTGGCGCTAAGGGCAATCCAAGTCCAAAGGAGACACCCATTTGCTTAACATCATCACCATTAGCCAATTTAATATAACTCTTATCATAACTAACACCAAGTCTGTAATCAACTCGTTTAAAGTAACTACCAATTGAGGTGAAATCAGGGGTTATTTGCCCACCTAACGAGACACCCCAACTGTCTTGCAAATTCTGTTGAGTCGCTGTTGCACCATCAAGCCTGTATTTGGACCACTTCCCTGTTCTAAAATCTGCAGCTACCATCCACCTGTCGTCTTTTTGAATAGAAACTCCAAAATTATGTATTAACGGAAGTTTGAGTTTAGCAGAATTATTCTCTATAAAAGCAACGGTATCAAATGCAGCCTCTTCCACCCCTAAATTTTTTATATACTGTGTAATCACCTGTGTTTTCTTTGAATTTATTGATGATGAAGATGAACCTGAATAACCTAGCGTGATGCGGCTTTTTGTTGTCAATGGAATTTCATACTGTGCACCATACGAAAAACTAATCCCACCAACGCTATTCTTGTTTTGTATCCGGGAGTTTATAGCTGGTGAAGTTTCTAATTCTGTAGAAACAGTTTCTATTAAATTACCAAACAAGTATTCTACATTACCCCCAACTCTGAAATGATCGCCAAATTGGTGCCCTAAACCGATATATGTTTTGGTGAGACCGCCCTCACCCGAATGGGGATAATTAACTTTATTTGTATCTATTTTAGAGGTGCTGTTAAATTTGTAACCCAATTCTGTATAAGGAAGAATTCCAAAGCTAATGCCTGTTTTGCCTTTAACTATTGGAAATGCAAATGCTATATGACCGAGCGTAGAGTTGAAGCTCTTTTCAGTAGCGCTTCCCTGCTTTAACTGGGTAAATGCTCCTGTAGCAGCAATATCAATCGTTGCCAGGTTTATCCCAGAGAATGTAGCAGGGTTTTGAATATTAATAAGGTTATCGACCGAAGGTCTGAAAACACCTGTGGATATTCCACCCATAGCCCTGAGTTGCGGAAGCAACGATCCTTTAAAGGTTCCAATGCCATAACCGGAGTAAGGCGACTGTGAAGTAACTTGAGCTTCAACAGAAATACTGGTAAGCAATATCAATATTGCTGTTATATAGTTAATCTTTTTGTACATATTCAAATGCAATAACTTCATTTAATCCTTTTAAAACTAAGTAGGGATCGTGTATAATTTGAGGCGCAAAGATGCTGTTTTTTAATTGCTCTAACAAAAAAGTAGCGTCACCACCTGTTATTAACACTTTTAATTCCTTATTTTTCTTTTGTTGCAGTTCAATACTGCTGTTAACTTCACCAACAACACCATACAGAACACCATTTTTTATAGCAGTAACAGTATCTGTTCCCGGAGGTATTGTAAAATCATCTCTATTCCAGTGAATAACAGGTAAGCGTTTTGTATAGTGGCTTAACGCTTCAAATCTCATTCCTATACCCGGACTAATGCCTCCACCAAAATATTCAGCACTGCTGTTAACCAGATCGTAAGTGATGCAGGTTCCCGCATCGATAATGTAACAATTCTCTGCGGGGTAATAAGCATTTGCTGCTATCACTTTTGCCCACCTGTCCAAACCCAGGGTTGATGGTGTTTTATAATAATTTTTAACCCCTGATAATGAAGCTGTAGAGAAGGAATGAAAAGTGGTTTTCATATTCAGAACTTCAATAACCTCCTCATAAAGCGCACCAACGCTTGAGATAATCGAGTGTTCAACCTGATATTGTTCAATCAAACCTTCCAATAATCTGATAGAAACCAGCTCCGAACTCTGAAAATGAACAAGGTCTCTGCCGTTAAAAATGGCGAGCTTATGATTTGTATTACCAATATCAATAACAAGGTTATGCATTAACAACGCCTAAGTTCATGATCACAAAGCTATTAATCTTTAACTATTTTGAACAATCAGATTTGTTAAAAATAGTTAAACAAAATTATAGTCCGAAAGTTGACGAGATGGAAAGGTGCTTCACTTTTGCAACTTTTTAAATAAACAAGAAGTACTGTATAGCAAACACCAGTACCAAAAAAAGACTTTCATAGAACCAGCGCTTGCGGGCATTGGAGAAATAATAAGCCAGAAGGACTGAACCTGGAGGTACACATAGCAAAAAATGATAAATACGAAAGTCCGGTTTGGTATAAAAACTGATTACACTTACTACAAACATAAAAAACAGCATCTGAAACGCCTTTCTGGTACTGATAAAACTTCTGAAAAAATTCTCTCTTAGCTGCAGTGATGCCAGGATAAACATTAAAACTACCGGAATTAGGACTAGGTAGTCGTTATAATTGATCTTAAAAATAGAAGGAAATTTATTGCCGAGTGGAAGCCATATTTTGTAAAACTGAGAGAGGCTATCATTCCAATAGTAGAAGACCCCTACAAAAAAGAAGATAATTGAAAACCCTACTAATCCTGAGACCCACTCTCTCCAACTAAATGAACGGTATAAAAGTAATGATAAGTATAGCATAATAATCATTACGATAAAAGGAAAGTAGATCAGCGTGCCGACTGCAATGATCATCCCAACATCAAACATGATCATAATGGCTGTTGGGGATTTCCCGATTTTTAGAAACTTATCCATAATCAGAATCAACAAAAAATCACAGACCAACGTAGGGCTGAGTATTAGGAAGGGCATAAATAAACTAGCCGCCGTGATATACAATAGCGCAGGCAAATAACCAGGTTTATTTAGTAATGAGTGATTGTTTACTACCCTGTTAAACAATATTGCTTGCACAAATACCATTATACCTGCCAGCGTAACGTTTGCGACCGGTGATATGCTATTAACAGGAATAGTGATTAGGAATTTTGCATAAGATTCCAGAAACTCAAACTGCAATACATTAGGAAGGTCTGCGTAAATTACTATTCGCATAAAAAATGTATACGCGAACAGAATAAGCAGGTTTATTGGATTTAAGGTTCTGAATTGATTGATCATGCCATTATACTAATGGCAAAGTAAAGAAAATTATCTCGCAAACTTGGTTACAACATTCTCAATTACTTGTGCAGTCTCATCCGGAAAATAAAACCGGTGTTCCTGCGGGTTATCTATCCAGTTTCGAATAATTGGAACCCAGTTTCTAGTGCTACCCCATATTACTGGTAAGCCAAACTGCTTTAATGCATAAGCATTACATTGCTGTTCATACTGGAATTTCATAGGAACTACCAGTAATTTCTTTCCAAGGTAAAGCGCTTCAGCAGGTCCTTCAAAACCTCCTCCTGTGAGCAGGCCAATACAGGAAGCTAGGCTGGTATTAAATTTCGAATTGTCGATCTTATAAACCTTAACATTCCCGGATTCATAATCAGAAAAACAATGCTTGGAAAAAACCTCCCAGCTCACGTTTGACAGTGCATTTAAAATTGGAACCAAAAACTTATCGTCGATAGCTGGCAAGTATACTGTGTAATGCCCCTCATTAGAAACTATCATATCCCTAATTTCCCGGCGTATTACAGGAGTATGGATGAAATCATCATACCTATCAAAATGAAAACCAACATAATATGTTGCAGGCGCATAATATTTCATTACCAACTGTGCCCAGTCTATACTTTTTGGCTTTGGAACCTTTGAAGACTGAAATGAAGCCTGGTGACTAAGCCCAACACTTTCAATACCCTGTGTTTTACATGCCCAAGCTGTTACCGGTTCAAAATCATTAAGAATTAGATTGTATTCTTTTATTGGAATACTTCGCATGTCTTTTATAAACCTAGGTAAATTCATGGTTTTCCAGGTCTGATAGTGGTCTACACCGCCCTTTTTACCAAAAATAAAGCTAAAGCCGTGTAACTGAAATTTCACTTCCTGGGCAAGTTTTACGTCTGCCTGTGTACCACTGATCAGTAGATCCACATCTCCATACTTTTGTAGTAAAGGGACAATCTCTCTAGCCCGACTTACATGCCCGTTCCCTGTACCTTGTATAGAATATAAGATTTTCATTGGGATCGAATATCTGCAAATTTTGTGTTTTACACAATTTCTAATTTTATCTTTTGCAACAACGTACCAATATCTAATTTACTATGCAGGTCGTCACCATCAGAAAGTATACCTTCTTCTACTTCGTCCTTCTCAAAATCTTTATGGTTATATTTAAAGATATTCCAGGATTTGTCATTATACTCCAAAGCAGTAAGGTTTTCAACCCAGTCGCCGCTATTTAAATACATAACGGAACCGTTTTCTACTGTAACATTACGCATTTCAGGCTGGTGGATATGCCCGCAAATAACATATTCATAATTACTTTCAACAGCAAGTTCTGCAGCGGTATATTCAAATTTATTGATAAACTTAATTGCATCTTTAAACTGCGCTTTAATCTTCTTTGAAAAGCTCATCTTTTCTCGCCCCATTAGGGTAAGCACCCAGTTGACCATGCTGTTTATCAAAATCAAGGTGTCATATCCCACTGCGCCCAACTTCGCCAACCACTTGGAGTGTTGCATTGTAACATCAAAGATATCGCCATGAAAAAACCATGCCTTTTTACCATCCAGATCAAGTATTAACTTGTTTTGTAAATGAAAAGCCCCCATATGAAGGTCAGAAAATTTTCGAAGCAACTCATCATGGTTACCTGTCAGATAGTATACAGGTACCCCTTCAACAACAAACTTCATGAGTTTACGAATCACTTTCATGTGTGTTTCCGGCCAGTACCTTTTGCTGAATTGCCAGATATCTATGATATCCCCATTTAACACCACCATTTTAGGTTTTATGCTCTTCAGATATTTTAAAAGTTCCTTTGCGTGGCAGCCATAGGTACCAAGGTGAACATCAGAGATCACAACAATTTCTACCTCTCTTTTAGACATCATCCTCCTCCATTGTAAGTTCAAATGGTCCAAAGAAGAATACAAGAATGGCAATTAAGCAAACGAGTAAGAACAGTTCAGCCATGACGTACAGTTTATTTCACAAAACTGCAATCCATAGATTAACAAGGCATTAAGGCATTGTTATGAATTTAAATAACGAATTTGTTCTTTTTCTCGCTATAAAATGCAAAACCAAGAGCTGCTAGTAAAAGGATCGTTCCTACAAATGATATTTTTTCGCCAAGATAATAAGATACGGGTTCGAACTTAAATTCAATTTTATGATTACCCGCCTCGATAACAGCTGCACGAAGTACATAATCGGCTCTAAAATAAGGCTTCTTCACCTCATCCACATACATGTTCCAACCTTTATCATAGTAAATCTCGGAAAATACAGCAATAACATCTCGTGGTGCGCTAAAGGAATAGACCAAATGATCTGGATGGTAACTATCAAGTTTGATAAAGGCAGTAGGGTCTGCCCCAATATTTTTACCTGTAATCAAACTCTTATAACGTTGGTCTACAATGGCCTCAACTTTAGGAGCAAAACTGCTTATTGCCTTCATCTCCTCATCTCCATCTTTCACATATTGTACACTCTGAACGATCCAGGCATTTCCGGCCGCTGTACTATTACGGTTCATGCTATAGGATCCTGTTTGCGTATTCTGAGTAATGATATAGCGAGTATTTAACATATCCAACACATCCTGGTTTACACTTTTAGTGAGCTGGTTATCGATAAGTTCTTGGAAACGCTTTAACTTAGCAGCATGGTATCCACCAATAGTTTTATGAAATTGGGAGGCACTTGCATCCTGAAAAGTATTGATACTCAGGTCAAGAACCCTATAATCAGGATCTTTATCTGCGGAGATCATATTATCAACATCTCTTGGCGGAAAATGATTGGATAAATCGCTCTTACTTGCAAAATTGTTATTGTTAAGGTAACGTCTGTCTACCTGCCACATATCTATTAATACTGCAAGTGCCAGCAATATTACCGCAGTTTGCGAATTGATTTTCTTAGTAATCAATGCCCAAACCAGAGCATAACCTATTGCAATAAATAGTACAGCGCGCAATGCATCAGCTCTAGCAAGATCTGCCCGGTCAGACACCACCGCCGATAATATACTTTGTGCAACTCCGGCATTATTCTTAAGCATTTGTGTTAACGCTTGCAAAATTTGTTGATGGTTGCTAGTGGTAAAACTGAATAGAGCTGTAGGCATGATCGCAACAAGCAATGCGAAGCCCCCTGTTATTCCACCAGCTATTGTGAGCTTCTTAACTAAAGTTTTTTGATCATAAGTTCCATCCTGCACTTCTTTTATCGCCAAAAAAGCCAATAAAGGAACCATCAACCCTACCATAGCCAATATCGATTCCACAGCTCTAAACTTATTGTACATTGGGAAATAGGCAAAGAAGAAGTCGGAGACCAAAGGGAAATTTTTACCAAAGGAAAGCAGCAGAAAGAGAATAGTAGTTCCTAGTATCCACCATTTTATTCTATTTCTGACTACTAGTAAACCGAAAATAAACAAGAAACATACAATAGCTCCAAAGTAATATGGGCCGGAAGTACCTGGTTTTTCACCCCAATACTGTTGTAGGCCAAATTGGCCAGCGAGCTGCTGGATTGCCCCAGTCGGATCACTTCCCGTAACGCCCTGAAGCGTTTTGTAAGTGTGGCTTTCTGGATTTACAAGTGCTTCAATACTCGTAGCACCACCGTAAAGGTTAGGGATAAGAAAGGTAAAACTCTCACCAACACCCTGGCTCCATCCATAAGCATATTCTTTAGACAATCCGTTAGTCTCCTCAGGGGCTCCTGTTGTTAGGTTGGATTTCCCCCTATTGGATTCTTGTCCATACTCGTAGGTAGTCCATAATTTGCCTGCGTTTACCATAAAGGACAATATCATAGCTACAGCCAAAAAAGCTATCGCTTTGCTGAACTCCTTTGTCTTTTTAGTTTTAACGGCATGATAGACCTCAATACCAATGAATATCAGTAATGCAATCATTAGATAGTAGGTCATCTGAATGTGATTGGCCCTGATTTCAAGAGCCATAAAAAGCGCAGTTAAACTACCTCCTACCCAGTATCTTCCACGAAGTGTCATGATCACTCCAGCAATTATAGGCGCACAAAAAGCTATGGCTAAAGCTTTATTGCTATGTCCAGCAGCTATAATAATAAAATTATAAGAAGTGAATGCGAAAGCTATGGCACCTGCTGCAGCAAGCCAGGGATTGAGCCGCAGCACACAAAACAATAAATATGCGCCTAAAAGGTATAATAGTACCACTCCCACAGGATCTGGAAATACAGCGGTAATAAAATTTATAACATATGTAGCGCCATTATAAGGGTGTTGTACCCAAATTTGGTAAGCTGGCATACCTCCGAACATTTGGTTGGTCCACAAAGGACCTTTACCATCCTTTTCTTTATATTCTATGATCTCCTTTGCGGTGGCTTTAGCCTGCAATACATCGCTCTGAGCAGGTGCTTTGCCTTGAAGCACAGGACTGAAATACACAAAACAGATCACAACAAATAATCCGATTATGGTAAGATGGATGCCGTTCGCTTTTAACCAATTATTCATTAAGGTTTGTTTAATATTAAATAGCCCCAAACTTATATAAAATTGATTTAATAAAAAAGGCGTAATTTTGTTGCATTATGGATGGAAAAAACAGAAACGACATTTATCCGGGTCTCGAAGTTGAGATCATTTTGAAAAAAGATCAGCGAAGCGGAAAATTGACCAACGGGATTGTTGCCAACCTACTTACATCGGCATCTTATCACTCAAGAGGAATCAAAGTCCGTCTAGAAGATGGGCAAATCGGGCGCGTTTCCAATGTAATTGAACTGCCATAATCTTTATAAATTTGTAATAAATAAAATCCTTAACCGTCTATATTTGTATTTAAGACTAAAGTCATCAATATGGCCCTATTAAAATTTATACTTATTAGCTTTTTGGTTCTCTATATTATCCGAGTTATTTTACGGCTGATATTTCCTGTTGTTATTAAAAATATGTTTAGTAAAGTTCAACAGCAAGCCGCTCAGCAGCAGAGGACTAATCCTAATCACCAACGCGAAGGCGACATATCAATTGACTACATGCCTCCTCGTACTAAACAAGGCAATGCAGATAAACTGGGTGATTTTGTTGATTACGAAGAAGTCAAATAAATTATTTAAACCGCTCTTCAAACATCTTTTCCATAGCAAACATTTCATCACGCAACCTGGCAGCCAGTAAAAAGTCCATATCTTTTGCCGCTTTTGCCATATCCTTCTTCGTCTTGTCTATTGATTTTTGCATTTCCGCTTTGGTCATATATAGCACAATGGGATCGGCAGCAATGCTTACCTCATCAACTTCAATATAAGGTTTGGCCCGCTTATTCTCTCCTGAAGAGAAGTCCAAAACAGAGGTTTGCTCCAGAATAGCTTCTCTACTTTTACCAACTGTTTTAGGTGTGATGCCATGCTTAAGATTATGAGCAATTTGTTTTTCCCGGCGTCTGTTGGTTTCGTCTATTGTTTTCTCCATAGAATCTGTCATCCGATCTGCGTACATGATTACATGGCCTCTATCGTTACGGGCTGCCCGACCAATCGTCTGTATAAGCGACCGTTCTGACCGTAGAAAACCCTCTTTATCTGCATCTAAAATGGCGACTAAAGAAACTTCGGGCAAATCAAGCCCCTCTCTTAATAGATTAATACCTATAAGGACATCAAACTCTCCGAGCCTTAACCCTCTTAAAATCTCCACCCGCTCTAGTGTTTTAACCTCAGAGTGGATGTAACGGCATTTGATATTAAGCCTATCCATATATTTAGTAAGCTCTTCTGCCATTCTTTTTGTTAGGGTAGTTACAAGTATCCTATCGCCCAGCTTTATTGTTTTATCAATCTCATCAAGCAGGTCATCGACCTGGTTGATGGCGGGGCGCACTTCAATCAGAGGATCAAGAAGACCTGTTGGCCTGATCACCTGCTCAATTACTATACCTTCAGATTTCTGTAATTCATAATCTGAAGGTGTTGCGCTCACATAGATCGTTTGAGGAGCCAGGCGCTCAAATTCCTCGAAATTAAGGGGCCTGTTATCCAAAGCTGAAGGTAAACGGAAGCCGTACTCAACCAATGCCATTTTTCGGGATCTATCGCCACCGTACATTGCCCTTATCTGGGGTACTGTAACATGGCTTTCGTCAATCACCATCAAGTAATCATCAGGAAAGTAATCCAACAAACAGAATGGCCGCATTCCTGGAGATCGTCCGTCAAAGAATCTAGAGTAATTTTCTATACCTGAACAATAACCGAGCTCTTTCATCATTTCTATATCGAAATTTACCCGCTCTTCCAATCGTTTCGCCTCTAATAGCTGTCTATCGTCTATCAATTGGTTTTTACGGATCTCAAGTTCCTCCTGAATCCCCCATATAGATGAATTAAAGCGGTCTTTCGGGGTAACAAAAAGATTTGCCGGATATATAGCCATATCTTCCAGCTTTTCAAGCGTTTTGCCAGTTACCGGATCAATTACACTCAATTCTTCCACATCATCTCCAAAAAAAGAAACGCGGTAAGCACTATCCAGATATGCTGGAAATATATCAACTGTATCGCCTTTTACCCTAAATGTTCCTCTTTTGAAATCGTTAATAGTTCTGGCGTATAAAATTTCTACGAGGCTGTGTAAGAAAGAATTTCTTGAAATCTTTGTTCCAACGGCGAAGCGCAATACCGACCTGGAAAAATCTTCAGGATTTCCCATACCATAAATACAGGAAATGGACGAAACCACAATAACGTCTCTGCGACCAGACATTAATGCTGATGTTGTTCTCAATCTTAATTTCTCAATTTCCTCATTAATACTTAAATCCTTTTCAATATAAGTATTGGTACTAGGCATGAAGGCTTCTGGCTGGTAATAATCGTAATAAGAAACGAAATAATTTACTGCATTCTCAGGAAAAAATTGTTTAAACTCCCCATAAAGCTGGGCAGCTAGCGTTTTATTGTGACTTAAAATTAAGGTTGGTTTTTGAGTTTGTTCTATCACATTGGCCACGGTAAATGTTTTGCCAGATCCGGTAACACCCAATAGTGTTTGGTAATGCTCTTCAGCCTCTACGCCCTGAACCAGCTGTTTAATCGCATTTGGCTGGTCGCCTGTTGGTTTATAATCAGAAACGATTTTGAATTTCATAGTAGTCAAATTTAGTCAAAAAAACATAAATTTATTCACAGCCTAGGTTGCTAAATGGTATATTTAGGCATGGCATTCGATCTTAGCAAAACAAATTCTATTGCAAATGTTTTATCGCTGAACTTCATGATTAAAATATTCAAAAAGACAATATCGGTTTACGCGTTAATATGGATTCTTGGAGAGCGTGAATGGGGTAAGCTATGTAAGGAAAAATTTACCTGAAGCTAAACTGACAAGTAAGACTTATATTGTGCCCGGATTAGGCGATGCAGGAGACCTTGCCTATGGATCTAAGCTATGATTAAACACCTATTTTTTGACCTAGATCATACCATCTGGGATTTTGATAAGAACGCAGAGGAAACACTTAACGAACTTTACATAGTGTACAAACTGGACACACTTGGTTGCCCTTCTGCAGATCAATTTATTGACCTGTATACTGAAAACAATCACCAGTTATGGCGTGAGTATCATCTTGGGAATATCACCAAAGAAACACTAAGGGCAGAAAGATTTCACCGTACCTTTATACAACTTGGTATTGCACCAGAAAAGGTACCACCTCAATTTGAAGATGACTATGTACGCATCACGCCTACTAAAACCAATTTATTCTCAGGATCAGAGCGGGTGCTGGCTCATCTTCAAAAAAAGTATAGCCTTCATATCATTTCTAATGGCTTTAAAGAATCTACTTTGATGAAGATGTCGGTTTCAAATCTGAATTCCTATTTCTCTAATGTGATCATTTCTGAGGATGTAGGCATAAATAAACCAAACAAGCGCATATTTGAGTATGCTTTAGAAAAGGCAGGTGCTACAAAAACTGAAAGCATCATGATTGGCGATAGCTTAGAAGCTGACATCCGAGGCGCGCAAGATTTTGGAATGAAGGCAATCTATTTTAATCCAATGAATTTGGAGAAACCAGATGATGTTAGCTGGCAGATCAACCACCTGGAGGAATTACTTCAACATTTTTAGCATAGAACAATCAATGAGCATTCAACAAGATTACCGCAATATATTGAAAGTTGTTTCTGTTTATCAGAAAAAACTAATGGCTGTAAGCGATGTGCGGTGGCAACTAAAACCTCCTATGGGCGGATGGTCATATAGCGAAGTCTACTTTCACATCTTCGACTCAAGTATCCTTACATTGGATGCACTCGCAGAAGCGGCCAAAGGGAATGGTAAAATTGTTGACACCCCTTTTATGACCAAACTGATCTTATTTTTTGGTGGTCTGCCACCAGGGAAAAAATTTCTTGCCCCAAAAAAGCTTTCCGACCGTCTTATAAAAATTACATGTGAGGAAGCTGTTTTATTAATCAATCAGTTTCTAACCAAACTGGATGTAGAAATGCAGCAGATGCAGCATGCAAGTAATTCAATAAAAACACAACACCCTAAGCTGGGTTATTTGAATGCATTTCAATGGCTGCGTTTTACGCATATACACTTAAGTCACCACTTAAAGCAATTGAGCCGAATTGAGAAGAGTTTTAAATTCTCATCTTTGCAGGAATGAAGATACCTACCATAAAAGGTTTTGATGAGGAGGCCTTCCAGAAGTATGTAAAAAATACGAGCTGGCTTATGTTTGGGAAGGTAATGAGCATGCTGGTAACCATACTTGTAGCACGGCATTTAAAACCCGACTTGTTTGGCGACCTTAATTTTGCCATGGCAATGACCTTTATAATTGCGGCGGTTGGAACACTGGGTCTAGATACATTTATTATAAGGGAAATCATAAACGAACCCTTAAAAAAAGATGAAATCTTAGGGACATCACTTTGGATGCGACTGGCTGTAAATTCTATTCTAGTACCTGCTAGTGTGTTGATTTACCTGGGGTTTCACCATTTCTCCCGGCAGCCGGGCAATTCGTTAACATGGATTATTTTCTTTTATGCATTAACCTCCTTTTTTAAGTCTTTCAATGTTATTGATGCCTACTTTCAATCTCAGGTTAAGTCAAAATACGTTGTACAGGTTCAAAACATTCAGATTATTTTAACTACCGCATTTAAGGCCCTGTTGGTATGGCTAAATGCGGATTTAATATGGTTTGCTGTGGCGGTTTCCGTTGATGCCATTTTTCTGTCTGCAGGCTTGGTGATCATGTATCACAAACAGGGATTTAAACTCAGGAATTGGACGTTTAGCTGGGAACGGGCAAAGTTATTACTCAAACAATCTTGCCCCCTAATGTTCTCGGCAGTGATGGTTTCCATTTACATGAAAATTGATCAGGTAATGCTTAAAAGTGCCGGAAGTGAGGCTGTAGGGATATACAGCGCTGCTGCTAACATAAGCGAAGCCTGGCTATTTATTCCTATTGCAATAGTCACTTCAGTGTTTCCAGCGATCATAAATGCCCGTAAAACAGATTTGGAGCGGTACAACAAACGATTGGTTAACCTTTATGATTTACTGGTTTATATTAGTTTACCCACTGCAATATTCATTAGCTTTTTTGGAAGCGACATCACCCATCTTGTATATGGCGACAAGTTTAATGGAGCCGGGCAAATGCTATCTATCCACATTTGGTCGGGCATATTTGTTTTCCTCGGCAGTGCAAGCTCACAATTTTTACTGGCCGAAGGTTATAATGGAATAGCGCTCCAAAGAACCATTGCTGGTGCAATCGTAAATATTGCCCTTAACCTTTGGCTAATTCCATTATATGGAGGTATTGGAACTTCTATAGCCACACTAGTTGCATATTTTGTGTCCACATTTTACATTTTGCTCATTCCAAAAACAAGGCGGCAGGGTATTTTGATGCTAAAGTCTTTGTTCCTAATCCACTTATTTCAAAAAATAAATACCAGAGGGAATGCGTGATAATCCGATTCTATTAACTTTGATAACCGAAACCGTTATAAATTCATGAAATCTTTAAGAAAGGCTGTAAGATCGATACTCTATATTCCTGTGAACATTTTAATAAAAATGAAACTCAAATCTGCCGTCAAACGTAGTAAGGGCGATCTAAATATCATTATTGGTGCACACAATACAGACTATAATAATTGGTTACCAACAAACATCGAAAGCCTTAATTTATTGCAAATTGCATCTTTTAAAGAGGTCTTTGGAGAGAAAAAAGTAAATCGTTTCCTCGCTGAACACGTATTCGAGCACATTAGCTATGATGATGCCCTCCTAGCATTAAAAAATTGTTATCAATACCTTAAAAAGGGGGGCTTAGTAAGAATTGCCGTGCCAGATGGTTTTCATCCTAATCCTGAATATATTAATATGGTTAAACCGGGAGGCTTCGGTGAAGGAGCTCACGACCATAAGTTATTATATGATTATAAAAAATTGTCTGCAGCATTTGAAGAAGCAGGATTTACTACTAAACTATTAGAATACTATGATGAAAATGGAAAGTTTCATTTTTCGGAATGGGACAGTAAAGACGGGCACGTTATCCGTTCTAAAAGGTACGATAAACGCTTTAACGAACCCTTAGGCTATTCTTCACTGATTATTGACGGCATTAAAGATTAAACATTGTGAAAAGCAAATTATCAAAAATAACCCTGTTAGAGCCAGGGAAACTTAAAGTTCTTTTATCACTTGGTTTTAAAGGTTACCTGGCCGATAAAGGTTGGTTTGATGCATTCAAAACCAAATCTGCAATTGATGAAAAAGGCAATGCCATACCATGGGTAACTTATTCTTTTATCGATTTCATAAAAGACCGCGTTACAAAACAGCAAAATATATTTGAATTCGGGTCAGGAAATTCTACAATATTCTATGCTAAACTGGCCGGTTCGGTATATTCAGTAGAGCATGATAAAGAATGGTTCGAGAAAAGCTCAAAAATTAACTTATCCAATGTAAAAATGATCCAATGTGATCTAAAAACAGATGGCGAATATTGTAGAAGTGCTGCACCAACTGGCATTAAATTTCATGTAATCATAGTAGACGGAAGAGATAGGGTAAATTGTTGCAAACAGGCTATTCATTCCCTAACGGAAGATGGAGTAGTTGTTTTGGACGATTCGGAAAGACCTGAATATGCTGATGCTCATGCCTTTTTTAAAGAAAATGGGTTTAAATACCTTCCTTTTTCAGGAATGGCCCCAGGTGTTATTATCTCAAAATACACTTCTATATTTTACAAATCCAATAACTGTTTAGGAATTTAAAACCAGCAATTAATGGCAATTGTAACTAACAACATCGCTGATGCTTATAATGATTTCTACACAGGTAACGAAGTAGAATGGCGCATGCTTGGCGCAAAGTCTAAAGCACAAAACATTACTGAAGTTTGTAAATCAATTAAACCACGCAAAATACTTGAGGTAGGCGCAGGAGATGGCAGCATACTTCATTACCTGGATCAATGGAATTTTGCTGAAGAGCTTTATGCCCTTGAAATTGCCGATAGTGGTGTTGCCATTATAGAAAAAAGAAACCTGCACAGTGTTAAAGAAGTGAAAGCCTTTGATGGCTATACCATTCCTTACGATGATAATGCCTTTGACTTGGTTATACTGGCGCATGTACTTGAACATGTAGAGCATGAGCGGATTTTGTTAAGAGAGCTTAAGCGGGTAGCTAAATTCATCGTTATAGAAGTACCCTTGGATTACAGGTTTGGTGTAGACAAAAGAATGAAGCATTTTCTAGACTACGGTCATATAAACATGTATACTCCAACCTTGATCAGATTTCTGTTGCAAAGCGAGGGGCTAGAAGTTAAAGCAGATAAAACATCTTTAACACCTATTGAAACCATAAAATTTTGTGAGTTCAATGTATTAAAAAAACAAAGGTCTCCCTTGGCGATTCTCAGAATTGAAATGGAATACCGGATAAAAAAGCTACTTGGTAACTTACTTGGCAAAAATAAAACTGAACAATTCGGTAATGCCTACACTGTACTTACTGAAAAATCTTCACAGAATCTACAAATTTTTTAAGTATGCAAACCTTTGCGCCAATTGCCTTATTTGTTTACAATAGACCGCAGCATACCCTAAGAACCATAAAGTTCCTTCAGCAAAACGAATTGGCTCCTGAAAGCCGATTGTTTATATTTTCTGATGGTTCAAAATCTTCCAATGACGAACTGGCCATTCAGGAAGTGAGAGAAATCATCAGTAAAACAGATGGGTTCAAATCTGTTAAAGTGATTGAAAGGTCAGAAAACATGGGGCTCGCCAATTCTATTATTGCAGGAGTATCAATGCTTGTGGATGATTATGGAAAAGTTATTGTTTTTGAAGATGACCTGATCACCTCCCCCTACACACTAACTTATTTCAATGAGGCCTTAGATCTTTATAACGATAACGAAAAGGTAATGCACATTGGTGCTTATATGTATAACCTGAAAAAAGAATTACCCGAAACATTTTTTTATCGTGCAGCTACAAGTTGGGGCTGGGCCACCTGGAATCGTGCATGGAGAGATTTTGAACCTAATATTGATACCCTGATCGGCCAGTTTGATAGCCTAAAGAAAAGTGCATTTTCTATTGATAATTCAATGAATTTTTGGAAGCAAATGGAAGATTTCAAAAAAGGGAAAAACAATTCATGGGCAATTAGATGGTACGCCTCTATTTTCCTAAAAGATGGCCTTACGCTCAATCCTTCCCAATCGCTGGTTAACAATATCGGCCATGATGGTTCTGGCATACATTCCGGAATTAATGATATCTACAATGTTGTCGTCAATCCGAAACGGATTACTTATTTCCCAACTGTAGTGGTCGAAGATCATCAAGCATATCAGGCTGTTAAAGATTTCCTAGCAAATAGAAAAGGCTCACTATGGCAACGAATTAGAAGATATATTGTAGAGCGCCTAAGATAGCCCTTTCCGTGCTTCTATGATGATGTAGGGAGAAAGCTGTTTCGATTCAAAAGGAACAATTTTTGTAAGTATCTTACCAGCAATCCATATCGTTTTTTTTAACAACCTCGTAACTACTGGCTTCTGCTTCTCATTTTCTAACCATACGCTGAACTTCCCAAAATATCTTGATTGTATTACCTCCATTCCAGCTTTTTTACATATCCCAGCAAGTAAATTGGGATCCATACAACTGATATTGTGTTTATCGTAATTTTCTCTATCATAAGTCTTCTGAAGCCAGCCGTTAACTGCATTAAAGTTTGGCAGCGTAATAAACAAGCTACCACCCGGTTTTAGAAAAGCAATATGTCTGTTAATAATGTCTTCCGTATCATTAAAATGTTCTATTAATCCACAGGATAACACCAAGTCATATCTAAGTTCTGGAGTATAATTAAAAAGATCTGTTTCAATAATATGGATATCGCTTGCTTTAAGGTTATTTGCCTTAAGGAGAAGATTGGTTACGGGTTCGTGCACAAAGTAATCCAACAGTGTAACGTCAATCTGAAAGTATTTCTTTAAAAAAACCGCATAGTAACCTGGAAAGCCACCCAACTCTATTGCAGCTTCCACACCCTGCTGCTTGATTATTGATCCAAGCTCCTTATGAAAAAGATAATTAGACGGTATGTTGACCGACAGATCATTTTTACGTTCCCAATAATCTACCCAAAACTGTCTGTCTGTTAGCAGGTTTGCCATATTATTTTTTTAAGTCTTTTAAAATTTCCGCAACCGCACGCTCAATCTGCGGATCCTTACCTTGCAATCTATCCATAAATGTAGTCTTAACGAAAATATCTGGAGAAACGCCTTCTTTTTCCAGATCTTTGCCCTCAAGGGTGTAGCAACCCCAAGATGGTAATCTGTAAGATGAGCCGTCAACTAGTCCCTTTGCAGAAGTAAAAATAATCCAGCGGTAAGATTCTGTACCAATAATTTTTCCAAGCTTAAGTGCTTTGAACCCCGCAGCTGTCATTTCCGCATCGCTCAGCGATTGTTCATTAATCAGCAGCACAATTGGTTTAGCCGCTGGCGCGAAATTACTTTGTGGAGATAGCTTCCCGCCTCTGTATTTCCATTGTAAGTATGGCCTTTGGGATAGGAATTTAAGCACTTCATCATGCACGTTACCACCCGTATTGTAACGAAGATCAAGTATTACGGCTTCTTTATTATTTTCCTGGGCTACCATATCCAACAGAAAGCTCTCCAACTCGCCTCCGCTCATATTTTTCATGTATGAGTAAGCAATCCTGTCATTACTCAATTCCTTTACGTGGCTTCTGTTCCCTGTAATCCACTCGTCGTACAAATTACCTTTTAGCGCACCAGAACTTTGCGGATGTACCTTAGTAATGATGGATTTACCGGCGCGACTGAACGTCAAGCTAATTTCCTGATCTAGGGAAGGGCTTGTAAAATAATAATCCCGGTCTATACTTGGATCCACTTTAATTCCATTTACTGCCATTAAAATATCTCCCTTATTAATATCAACCCCACTGTGCGTTCCATTGCTTTTTGCAACAACATAATCCACCTTAAACGGTTCGCTATTGGAAAACACGATACCTGTCTGGTTAGTTGTATAGTTAAGGTTTTTGCGTTCTTCAGCACCTTGACTGTTAAAGCCTTGGTGCGACGAATTGAGTTCGCCAAGCATATCATTTAATAAAATCCTTAAGTCAGTTCTGCTGGTAACGTATTTTAAATAACCTGCGTATTTCTGCTGTATCTTTAACCAGTCTACACCATGAAACTGCTCATCATAATAATTCTCTTCCATGCCCGCCCAAGTCTCATAAAACATTTGGTTAAACTCCCCACTTAAATTCCTATTAAATTTAAACCCTATATTTAACGGCTCCAAGCGGTTATAGTCGATATTATACTTGTTAATGATACCGCGCGAAAGCCCGT
>JANXVH010000058.1 GCA_025351765.1 Pedobacter sp. | reverse complement strand
TCAGCGAAACTAAAGCTGGGTTTACTTCTAAAATGCAGAGATCAGGCGAAATGATTTTATTTCCTAAAAGGGATGAATAAAATACAGCATTAAAACGTGTCTGTGTTTTCTGGTAAGCTGAGGTTGCTTCCATCTGGCTTATTGCTGCGCCTTCATTTGATCTTAAATTTTCGATCGATTGCTTAAGAATATCAATTTCATTCTTTAGCGTTTGTATAGTTTCCATCGAGCAGTTAATATTAAATAAATTTCCCCAGGTCCGCTACTGAAATGCTAAGTCAGTTAAAGCCGCTTTTTAGTAAACACTAATTCATTTAAAGGGATGTATATTTAAGGACAATCGGTACCCGTATTTGTTTGCTATTCAAGTCAGCGAATTTATGGTTTGAGATTTGCATCTCAAATCAATAATATAAAAGAAAGTGCATGGAAAGGAATAGTTTGAAGGCCTCAAAAAGAATATTGGTGGTAGATGATGATCAGGATATCAGGGAGATCATTATGTATATACTGGAGTCCGAGGGATATCATGTATCCGGTCTGGATAATGGCCGGTCAGTAGTAGACACGGTACATCAGCTAAAGCCGGATATCGTCCTCCTAGATGTTCAACTGGGTGACCGGGACGGCAGGGACATTTGCCGGGAATTAAAGGAAGAGCAGGCAACCCAGGCAATCCCTGTCATTATCATATCTGCAAACCACGGTTGGCCTTCTCTTTGTGAAAAAAAATGTAATGCTGATGAATTCCTGGCTAAGCCATTCGATTTGTCAGAACTGGTAGACCATGTCAGGCGCCTTGCAGCCTAAACAGGCCAGTTATTTACGGATTAACTTTTTTAAAATTTTATTTTATTTTGTTTCAGCCGGTTTTTATTATTGTGCCCTGTTGTGAAATAACATTAGGATTAATTTAAACGTGCAATTAACACCATGCCATTTTTAGATCATGTATTGCAACGTCCTTCGTATGGATGGAAGGACAATCAGGGCAACCTGGTCCGACCGACTGCAGGGCAGGTATTCCTCGAATTTTTTTCCAGGTTGAATGTTTTTAAGGACCGCAGGAACTGGCTGCCCTTTCTCAGCTGGCTAAAAGTACTGTGCCTGGTCCCGTTCTTCATCGTTTTCTTAGTTTATTATCTCCACTGGTGGACGCTACTAGCAGCTTTTCTATACAGCATGATCATCATGGGTACCCATGGTACGATCTGGCACCACCGTTATTGCACGCATGGTGCTTATAAGTTTCGGAACCCGTTCTGGCGATTTATAACACAAAACTTGACCATCAATGTGATCCCGGAAGAGATCTATGTAATCTCACATCACGTGCATCATGCCAAATCAGACCAACCAGGCGATCCCTACAATGCGCAGGCGGGATTCCTGTACTGCTTTTTAGCAGACGTTAACCATCAGCCCATTGCCAAAGACCTTTCCGAAGCCGATTATAACCGGGTAAAATTATTAATGCGGCACACTGGCGTAGCGGCCAATAGCTATGAGCAGTATTTAAAATGGGGGTCTTATGTACGGCCGGGCAATGCTTTACTATCATGGCTGCTGAACTGGTCGTTCTGGTATTTGGCTTTCTACTTGTTGGGAGGCCATGCGCTGGCCTGTAGTTTATTCGGCGCGGCCGGTTTTTGGGCGGTCGGCGTAAGGACGTTCAATTATGAAGGCCATGCTAAGGGAGAAGATAAACAACGGGAAGGAACTGATTTTAGCCAGAATGATAAATCCATTAACCAGCTTTGGCCGGGTATTGTAGCGGGAGAGTGGCATAACAATCACCATTTATACCCTAAAAGTGCCCGAAGCGGATTCAAGCGCCACCAGGTAGACCTGGCCTGGTATTATATTAAACTAATGCACACCGTTGGCGCGGTCAGCAGCTACAAAGATTACAAAAAACATTTTTATACGCATTACCATCAACCTTATTTACAGTCAAAAATGAAGGATTTAAACCATGATTCAGTTGTATGAAAAAAGAAAAACATGTCCTGACGCTTTATATCGCCGGGCAGACCCAAAAGGCCGTACGGGCCATTGAGAATATCAACCGTTACTGCGAAGAACATTTGCAGATAGTTACACGTTAAAGGTTGTTGACTTGAAGGAAGATCCGGAACTTGCTGCGAGCGAGCAGACTATTGCGGTACCCACCCTGATCAGGCAATTGCCTGCACCTATCAGGATCTTAGTGGGCGATCTTTCCGACAAAGAAAAAGTTCTGGTCGGCCTGAACATTAAACCGGGTTAAACCTCGTTTTTATAACAGATCATTGTCAAGCAGTCCTCGTGCAAAAAAAAAATAAAGAACAAACTAAGAGAAAGATGATTGACGCCATTGGTAAGATCATTAGAGAAGAAGGTTATTTAAACTTAGGTGTTAATAAAATTGCCAAAGTAGCAGGT
Source organism: Pedobacter sp. (assembly GCA_025351765.1). Taxonomy (GTDB): domain Bacteria; phylum Bacteroidota; class Bacteroidia; order Sphingobacteriales; family Sphingobacteriaceae; genus Pedobacter. The sequence goes on along the minus strand of JANXVH010000058.1, from coordinate 14,463 downwards.
ATTCATAAAAAATTAATTTACCGCTATTTTGATAATGCGGATAATCTGATAGAAACCTCCACATATTTACTTACACAAGTAAGGAGAATTGCGAGATTAAGCGTAGCTTAAGTGAACGTAAGTGATACGTCGACTATCATTCGTCTTATGCAGGCCCGGTATTGGTCGGGTTGCAGACCAGAGTAAAACAAGAGACACCGAAGATTTGGTAGCAAAGATCAAAACAAGGTACGGGAAATTGGATATCCTATTCATTAACGCCAGTGTGTCATGTGTCTCGAATATTGAAAGTGCAATGGAAGATGTATTCGACTACGTGGGGAACGTCAATGTGATCGCTAACACGAAACTGAAGCAGTAATGGACCGTGTGTGAAGCGTCTATTATTCGAATCGCAAAGTAAAGACGGTTCCGGAACCAGGTTCACTTTTTACGGTGATTTGGCCGCCGAATGTCTCGATCTGGGTTTTTACCAGGAATAAACCCATTCCCCTCGCATCCGGATGCTGATGAAAGGTTTGATACATTCCAAATAGATTTTTTCCATGCAAATTGAGATCAATTCCCTGCCCGTTATCCTTAACATGTAAGTGGGTTGAGTCGCCTTGACGCTCGGCAGAAATAGTAATTTCTGCCAGACGGCCTGGGTTCTTGTACTTCATGCTATTGGTCACCAAGTTCATGATAATGCTTTCCAAATAAGAGGGGTTAAAGCCAACGCTCAGATCGGCTGGAATATCTATAGTAATATGGGTATCAGTACGCTTAATCGAAGGCGAAAGTATGTTGACCACACGTTGAACAGCCTCCAGTAAATTTAATGAAACACGTTCCACTTCGCTTGCGCTGTGCACCTCCACTATCTCATTAAGGTTTTCAAGCGTTTCAAGCAAGCTTTGAGAACTTTGGTTAAGCATACGGATCAGGCTATCACGATCTTCTTCCTCGTCTCCTTGTAGGATCATATCGGTTAGCATTTTCATATTACCAGTATGAGACCTTAAATTATGTGATACAATATGCGCGAAACTGAGAAGCCGACTGTTCTGGTTTTTTATTGTTTCCTGGCTTTTGATCTGGTCCGTTATATCCTGGATTTGTGAGACAAAGTATAATGGCTTCCCCTCCTCATCACGAATAAGTGAAACATTCAGCGCTCCCCAGATAATATGACCATTGTAGTGAAAGTAACGCTTGTTCATGCTGTATGAATCAATGCTTCCGTTTAATAATTGATTCAGAAAAGCAAGATCAGCTTTAAGATCTTCCGGATGGGTAATTTCCTGAAACGTTTTCTGTTGAAGGTCCGGTTCCGAATAACCGATCATTTGACATAGGCTCGTATTAACTTTTATCCACCTGCCTGTCGGTGATACCAGCGCCATGCCTATGGGAGCATGATCAAATGCAAGGCTAAATTGCTTTTCGCGCTCTTGTAGTAACGCAGTCATCTTTTTTTGTGCAGTAACATCTTTCAGCGTGCCATATACCCGGATACACCTTCCGCCTTCACAATCCCCCTGAAGGTGCAAACTGACCCATTTTTCGATGCCATTTGCTGATGTAAGCTGAAGGGTCGCCGATTCCGGCTTGCCGGATAACATAGCTTTATTGATCAAACCTTCTACATGCTCAGGATGATTATAAAACTTTAGTGATTCTTCAAATGCTGGAAAAAAGTCCTGGTCAACATCCAATATTGACCTTATAGTTGCATTCCAGTAAATTTCGCCGGTTTGCAGATTTCTTTCGAAAATTCCTATTCCGGCCAAAGGAGTTACGCGCTCATAAAGATCAAGTCGTGTCTGAATCATATTTTAAGGTTTCTAATGAACGTAGTTGTGAATTTTGGTTAAGGGCTAAAACGTATATTTAAAGAAAACGTTTTTGATTTAGTTTCGATCCAGCCAAAGATAACCTTTAAGGTTGTTTCTTATTAATGTATCGGTATCGTAAAGTGAAATACACTATTTACACCTACATGGAGCGGTGGTATGCTCACGTTCTTTTCGCGACAGTATTGAAACGGTTTTCACCTGGAATGCCGGATCAAATACCGATTCAGCGTTTTCTACCGGTACAGAAGGTGCAACGACAAAATATCCGTACCATCGTCAAAAATCACTGTTTTCTTCGAGGGCTAAGTGTTATTAATAACTGGAATAGCAGTTATTTCTATAATTACGCTCTATAATTCCATTATTAATTAGTCTGTGATTCAAACAAAATTAATTTATTTTTGGTTGTTATACTAATTAAATAGCAGGTATTGTTAAAGCTACAGATTTTCCCATGACTTCAAATAATTCTTTTAACTTTTTAAAGGGCGGGGGCAAAATGGGTGATCTTATCAGATCGAAAGATTGGTCTAGTACATGCATTGGCGATGTAAACAATTGGCCGGTAAGCTTAAGAATATCTGTAGGAAATATGCTGGCTTCGCCTTTTCCCATGTATATCGCCTGGGGACAGGATTACACACAACTATATAACGATGGTTATAGACCAATACTTGGTTCGACCAAGCACCCGCAGGCGCTTGGAATAAGCACTAAAGAAACCTTTAAGGAAATCTGGCATATCATCGGCCCAATGTTTAACGGAGTTATGGAAGGCAATGCAGTAGGTTTTCCAAATTTTATGCTCCCACTCGACAGGAACGGTTATGTGGAAGAATGCTATTTTGACTTTTCATACAGTCCGATTTACAATGAAGACGGAAGCGTTGGCGGGGTACTAGTGACTGTTGTGGAGGTAACTGAAAAGTACAATACATTAAAGAAATTAGAGGAAACCCAAGTTAATCTGGAACGTGCTCAAGCGGAAGCTGAGAACCAGCGCGACCGGCTTAAGCGATTTTTCATGCAGGCACCTGCAGCAATCTGCGTTCTTGACGGAAAGGATATGATCTTCGAACTTATCAACGAAGGATATCAACAATTTTTTCCAGGACGGGAACTGTTTGGAAAACCACTTTTAGTAGCAATTCCTGAAATTAAAGGCGAACCAATCGCCGGTATATTAAAGAACGTATATGAAACCGGTGAAACCTTTTACGGTAATGAATTGCTGATTCCGTTGGCAAGATATAACGGTGGCCCTATAGAAAATCGCTATTTTAATTTTATTTATCAGCCGCGAATCAACACGATCAATGCAGTGGATGGTATTTTGGTTTTTGCCTTTGAAATTACGGAAATGATGACGGCGAAACGTTCGTTGGAAGATAGCGAAAAACGTTTCCGGCACATGGTTGAACAGTCGCCGGTCCCAATGTTGGTTACAAGGGGGCCTGATATGGTTTTTGAGGAAATCAACGCACCCATGCTGGAACTGATTGGCCGGGATGAGCATATCAGAGGTAAATCCGCCTATGAGGCTATGCCGGAATTGAAAGGACAGCCAATTATGGATCAACTGCTCCGAACTTTTACTACAGGTGAGCAGTGGACCGGATTCGAAATTCCAATAACTATACGACATAACGACAAACAGGTTGAGGGCTATTACAATATTTCATATAAACCCCTGATCGAAAATGATAAAATTACAGGGGTTCTACAGTCGGCGGTAAATGTTACAGAACAGGTCAATGCCAGAAATCAATTGTCGCAAGCGTATGAGCAAGCTCGTCTTTCAAAAGAAGCAGCCCAACTAGGAACATTTGATATGGACCTCGAAAAAGGAACGTTGCACTGGGATGAAAGGTGTCGTACACTTTTTGGTATTAGCCATAATAACGAGGTGAGTTACGAACATGATTTTGTAGGAGGGTTACACGTTGATGATCGTGAAAGAGTATTAGACTTGATCGGCAATGTTTTTATAAAAGAAATCAGCAATGGCGATTACGACGTTGAATATCGAACAATAGGTTTCGAAGATCAAAAGTTGCGATGGGTGCGAGCTAAAGGCCAGGCTTATTTCAATTCGCAAAATCAACCAATCAGATTTATTGGTGCTGTGCTGGATATAACCGAACAAAAATTGGATGAGCTGCGCAAAAACGATTTTATAGGCATGGTGAGCCACGAGCTTAAAACGCCACTTACCACACTTACCGCTGTTGTACAGGTCACTAAAAATAAATTAAAAAATACAGACGACCCATTTCTAAAAGGCGCGATGGAAACCGCTGATTTACAGGTTCGGAAAATGGCAAACATGATCAGTGGATTTTTGAATATCTCAAGGTTAGACTCCGGAAAAATATTGATCAACAAACAGGAATTCCTCATCGATCAATTAATTCAGGAGATAATAGAGGAATTTTGCATAACTGCAGCGACTCATTCAATAATACTATCGCAGTGCAATCCACTTAAAATATTTGCGGATCGGGATAAAATTGGTTCAGTTATTACGAATCTACTTAATAATGCCATTAAATATTCGCCTAAAGGGCGGAAGATAGAGGTAAACTGTCTCTTAACGGATAATCAATTTTTGGTGAGCGTTAAAGATGAGGGAATGGGTATTAAAGCTAAAGATGCAGAAAGGCTATTTGATCGCTATTATCGGGTGGAAAGTAGGCACACCACCAATATATCGGGGTTTGGTATCGGTTTATATCTGAGTGCGGAGATTATTAAGCGGCACAATGGGGAAATCTGGGTGGAAAGTGAGATTGGTGTAGGCTCTACTTTTTATTTTACGATACCGATATAGTGGAATGATGAGTACGTATCCTGGCATGTTCGATCACATCCAACATCAACAGGAATTTCTCCAGTTTTCCTGATTCATACCAATTGGTGGGCCTTGGCCCGCTATGGTCTTTCATTTTTGCTGTCCAGTAAACCAAAGCTGAAACCTCTTCGCTATAGATCTCTTCCCTGGTAAATAAAAAATCGCGCATACGGGAGATCAGATAAGCTTTAAATGTTTCCCGCGTGGTCTTTTCCTCTGTCCATTTGTTCCAGATCGTCTTGAAGCTGACAGTGGTCTGCGAAAATAAATAACCCAGATAATGGTAGATCGCCTGGTCTTTGAACCAGTCCTGCAACGTTCTGTGTAAGGCGATAATTTCCGAGTACAACACCCTGGCCTTGATTTTCTTTGTTTCAAAGTAACCAAGCCTGATTGCCGTTTTGCCCTTGGTTTCGACCCATAATTTATAGAGCAGGTCGATCGGGTGCTTTTCCTGGTTGAAAAAGATCGTTTCTTTATCACCGGTGCCGATTTTGGAAAACAAATTGAAATAATTGTAAACGGAACGGTTGCTCCACCAGGCATTGATCTCGTCCAGTTCCCAGCCGATCCTGATCCTTCTTTCATTTACCCTGACGACATCCTGTACCTGCGCCTGGTCATATTCTTCAACCTCCTGTTTTGCCACCAGGGTAATCAGGATGGCCCTGGCCAGGTCAGCACCGTCCAGTTGTACTTTGCCTGCATTCAGGTTCATAAATAACTCCTCTTCAGGAATATTATCGATCCGGTTTATAATCAGTTTGACTTGACGCAATAGTTTTGCCTTAAATGCCGCGGCAGATACATCGGGATTTTTAAACCAGGCCTGGATGGTTTTAACCGCAATAAACATGTGGTAGATATCCTGGTAGTCGTAATCAGCTTCGGCCAATTCAGGCAAGGCAAGAAAGGCATCGAAATCAAGGAATGCCGCTATCGCGTTCAGCAAAGCGTTGCCGGGTACCAATAACTCCTGCAGAAAGTGGTCGGATGGCTGACGCACCGCGTAGATCAGCTTGTTTTTCAAGCCTTCCGAGCCGCCAAGATGGGCCAGCACCAGGGTTATCGTGGTCAGCCGTTGCTGTCCGTCGACTACGTTGATCTTATGTCCTTCTCTTTTATTTTTGACCAGGGTAATGTTTTGAAGGCAGTAAAACATTTCCTCATCACCTCCTGTTCCAAATTCCCCGATGTCGTCCAGTAATTGAGTAATCTGTTGGTCGGTCCATTTATATCCCCTTTGGTATTCCGGGATATTGTATACTTCTCCCGGCTGTAGATAATTATTGAAAACCCTTTGTATGCTATAAAGTAATTCTGCCAATGTTAAAATTGATTAAAGATGAGTAGGATAGGTGAGGAATAAATAGCCGTAAATGAGTGGCGCATTTGTTATTGTAATAATGGTTTAGCGGTAACCTGAGGCGTTTAAATCAACAAGATTCCTGGCGCTAATATGACAAAAATAAGCTCCTGAAAAAAGGCACTTTGAGTTATAATTAAAGGATGCTCCGATATCAAGACTGGCATCGTCTCGCTACAAAGCTGCTTTAACTCAAAGATATATTAAATAAAAAAAAATTATCTCGCCTATTAATCTGCTGATCCTTTCGGGTCATTTGGAAAACGTTAAGTTAGCATCTGGTTTGACCTTTCGGATAGCTTTAAATATATCATGTCGAATAGCATCCATTTTCTGACAAGCATTATCAGAGAGCATATACAGAGGGGATTCTTCGTCACCGTAACCACAATTTTCAATCTCCTTTGTGCGGCTCAACTCCGCAAATGCATCGCGAAGCTTTACTACCAGCTCATATAGTTTTGATACTTTGTCCTTCAAAATATCTTGTTTTGAATTTGATGTCTTGATGGAATTTGTTTGACTAATGTACCGTCTCGCAATCTATGAACACCTGTGTTCAGTACTTCAATTGTGTCTGTAATCGCTTTCCCGAAATCAGGTATACTCACCTCCCGGTAGAATGGTGTTTGAAACGTAGTCCGGTCAAAACAATTGACCAACTCTTTGATGATTTGCATATCGGTCATGGCTGCGCCATTTTCAGGAAAACTATTTCCTTCAAAAAATCGCTGTAATAATCCAGGGGCCTGGACTCTTATGTTTTCTTCTATATCGGCGCCGCTCCATATTTCAACATTTTGTATGCCGACGCCCTGTGCGTAGGTTTTGATGTTTTTGTTGGTGCCCGCTGCTACTTTGCCGCCGCAAACAACAATTAAATAATCAGGAATAACATTAGCTTTAATCAATTTGTTAATGTCATCCTTGGCTTTTTTAAGTGTCAATGACTGATAGTTTGCACATAAATAGCAATAGGTTTTGTCGAGGCTTTCGCCCCAAATATCCTGTCCTTCATCGTGTCCCATTTGACCTAGCCAATCAATCGTTTTCCAGGTTCGCAACCGTTTAACAAAGGCAAATATTAAGCGTTCGAAATCTGACCAACTTAAATCATCAAAATGAATACGATGCACGGTCTTTTTGATGGCCCCCGGTTTAGGTATAGTTATTATCGCAGGCTTGGGATTTTCTTTTTCGTCCAGCCATTTTTCAAATAGCTGAACGCAAACCTCTGAATTTGGTTTCTTCTTTAATATTGGCAGGATGACATAGCGCATGTGATTTAGGAAATCATCCTGTGGGTGCACGTTATTGCCTAAGTAATATTCGTAGTGATGGTCAATGACCTGAGCGAGATTGTAGATAGGTTTCCACCTCACTAGTTTACGGACAAATTGCTGGTCGTAATCTTCACTTGTAATTGTGGTTGTCAAACGGTTCCATTCTGTGTTCCTGCCTCCCCAACCAACACGGGTTGTTTTACCGATGCTGGCATATGTTTTACTGTCACCGAGATGATGTAATGGTAACGCGCTGTCAGGTAGATCTGTGTCACCGCTTATGTCAAAAAACGGATTCATGTCGTAGGTTTGATTACAATCTATAATGGGTTAATGGAAATTTGACTTAAATTTCGGCTATATTTAGAAAATAAGTAAATGCATTTATGTGTGTCAGCAGATAAGTTTCGGGCGAAAACTGGGAAAACAATGGAGGGTTGTGCGGTTGCGGGGCATAGCAAGTTTTGCCGGTAGGGTTGCGCGGGAGGGAGGCAAATAATTGCAGCCCTGGTTTTCCCAGCTTTGCAGCGCCAAGGCCTGTGCGGCAAAGAAACCTCTACTGACTTGATTTTAGGTTACTTTTGATCAAGCAAAAGTAACTAGGCCACCCGCGGCCATGAGCGGGCCAATGTTTGTCATTAACACGAAAATTTGCAAAACGATGGTGACCAGTGCGGCAGCAGGACATAGGGAGTTTAGCAGCGAAGGCCAAGGGAGTTGGGACAAAATTGCGTAGTATTCTTGAGCACCTATAAAAAAATAAAACGAGAAAAATCATCCCAGCCCAGGTTTTGCTGGTTTTGCAGGGCAGAGGCCCCGAGCGCAAAGAAGCCTTTCTGCTGACTTGGTTTTTTGGTCTTTTTGTATCAAGACAATCGGCGGAGCCTTCTTGAGCACCTTGAAAAACAAACAACAGCGAAAAACGGATTACGCTCTCCCTTGGCCATGAGTGGGCCAATGCTCTCAAATACAATAACTTATTTCATAATTCTTAATAACAAAAAAACGACTACTACACGCCTTATATTATTATAAAGACGAATGAGAAACCGGTCCGGCACCTTCACGCCGACGGCTTCCGCTCGCTCATTCGTCCCTCGTTCCGCTCTCCACCCTTTACGCCGCGAAGCAGCCTCCCGCTACAAACCCCAAAAAGCATTGCCTCGTTACCTCGGCATCCTTTTAATGATGTTGACCTCATATAATGCCCATGATAAACAGGAGGGACGATATAGAAGATAATTAGATTACAGTTTCATGGCCTCCACGATCTCTCGCAGTGCATTATCCTTGTCTTTAGTATCCCAATAATGGGTATGACCGCCCGGGTAGAACCACGCTGATTTCCTTTTGACAACGAGATCTTTAACTCCTTTGCCAAAGACCCTTTGCATGCTGCCGCCTACAAAATCCGAACTGAAATAGATATTTGCCCAGCGCGTCATCCCGAACATCGCCCCATGGTTCAGCACATTAACCCCTGGCCGTCTTTTGGCCCCCGTTTTTTCGATGTGGCCCCGGTAGTAGATACTTTGGTCTTTGCTATCCAGCTCGGGCGGGCAAACCGGTAGCTCCCGTTCCTCGATTAATTTGGCGGTCGGGACATGACTGACCATAAAATAATCGATAGCGTTGAGTGCCGCCCCTACGGTAATGAAATCTGTAATAAGCCAGGGATTCCCAAGTGTCTGCGCTTCCTCCCAGCATTGGTACTGCGCTTGCGCGAAGACATCGGAATTAGCCGCGATGGTACTGGGGGCCTTAGCGAAACCATCAACCACATCAAGCAGGGGTTGTTTGCCGGTGGGGGCTTTGGTATAAATTTCGTTATAATCTGTCCAAAGCAGCCGGAGCAGGTCATAGGCGACTACCGTACCCAGGCTATGCGCTACCACGATGATCCGGTCAGGTTTGCTCCGGTTATTCAGCTCATGAAGTTTTTTCAAAAAAGTGATGCCCTGCTGCCGGATATTATTCCGCTCTGCGATGTTATCCGGTTCCGGCGTAAGGTAACGGGCGACATCACCCAGCGAATTGAGGAAGGAGCTTTTAACAAAGGAGGTAACGGAGCCGACAATGAAGGACACTATACCACCACTAAAGAGCGGGATGAGGATTTTAAGGTAGTCGGGCTACTGGCCTACTGGCACCGATCTCTTGTATGTTTAATCCCATGCTCCTGTGGCGGATCATTAAACCTTTCATCACCCCCGCTTAATTGGCTTTTGAGTTTTAAAATCTATATCAGGATTTAATTGGTGACAGCCGGCACAAGCCATCCCATCTGGATCTATACCTCTTATCAGATTGTTTTCTGCCAAATTGTAAGGGGTAAACCGCCTGCTAATCTCCGCCAGCGGATCCACACCCCCCCCCCACCTTGCGCTAAAAGATGTAAGGCCAGACTATCCTATCAAGCACTTACATTACTGGATTTATATAATTGGAGACGTATTTTTAAAAAGTGATTCTTGAGTCAAGAAATCAATTTCGTTTTTTATATCTTCAATATCTCTATTATTGGGTTGATAAGAACATGCTACTTCTCCGCTTAGACTAATATTAATTATAAAATCTTTTTCTTTATTTAGTAATTGAACTATATCATTATTTAGCCACTTTACTTTATTCATTATTTGAGCGTAAATAAAATAAAGTGGAATAGTTTTAAAGAGATGTATTTCTTTTTTGGAACCATCTTTAAATATAAAAATCAATTTAATTAAGGCAAACTCAATATGATGTTCAGCAATTAATATAGCAGTAACTTTTGCTTTATTAACAATGGGGGTATTGCAAAGCGTTACATCCATACCAAAATTATTTTCTATAATACTCTTTTTGGCATTTCTCAATTCAATGAGGTCAAAGTCAATCTTTTCAAAAAATGTTTTTAAACAGTTAAACACAAACTCAAATAATAGTTCCTTTTTAAGTTTCGTATCAATCACATCAAATTGTGAAAAATCAAAACTCTTTCGGATTATGCAGACCTCTGAAATTATGTCATCAGGAATGATGAGTAAAAAATCTCTCTCGTTTACTAACTCGATAACAATCTTCTTAATATTAGTATAGTATGTAGGAAGATAAAATTCAAATAAGTTTCCAAAGTATAAACTCAAATCTCTTAACTCTTTAAGAGATTTGAAATGCTCAAAATCAGAATATACTTGAAGTGAAATTCGCCTTTTTTTCATGCTTAATATTTTTATTTGGGTAATGGCAAAATTTGAAGTGGTGGCATTCTATGAAATTTTGCCACATATTGAGAAACCAAAAATGTTTCTATTGTTTTCGCACTCGCTCTACTATCTGTTTGAGCTAACTTTACCCAACTATATGCCCGAGTAGGGTCATTTTTATTTAATTTATTAACTTGATAAGCAGGCCTACCATTATTGCCATCTTGGTTATCTTCTCTACCGGATATTCCATATTTTTCTGTCCGAATCCCACCATTTGCATCCATACTTAAAATTTCATATACAATTTGTGGGTCAGAATTTTCATCGCTGTTACCATGGCTTCTGGTAAAGGTAGCGGTAAAGGTATACAAATCGATACCTGCTTCTATAAGCCAAGCCAAGCCAGCAGCTCCTTGACCAATAATCTCTTCTCCAGTAGCAGCAACATCCGCTACTGGATCTTCCGGGCCTAATCCAACAACAATAGTAACTGCTGCGAAGTAATTAGTCCCCCGTGAAATTTTATGCGATATAGGGTCGTCTTTTTCTTTTGCCTTGGGTTTCGGATCAGGCTTTTTCTTTTTGCCCTTATCCTTATCATCACCGCCTGGGTTAGACGATTGCAGTTGTTTAAAGAACGCCTGTGCTTCTTCAGCATTATCAGATGACCATCCATCTGCCGTTTCCGTCCACATCCCATCAGGATCGATATACTTAAGTGGGTTATCCATCCCATAATTATAAGGAGACCAACGTCTTCCTAACTCCGCCAGCGGGTCAGGGGTCGTCCATCTTGCAATTACAGGATCGTAAAACCTTGCGCCGTAATCGTAAAGCTTACCACAGTTTTTTAAGGCGTTTCCAGGTTTTCGGTTTGCACTTTTTGGGTGCTATAAAGAACGTTTGTAAGGGTAAAGATAAGTGTTAGTTTTGCTTTTGCAAGGCCGTGGGTGCGTTGGTTTTTTCGGCGGGTTGGTGGTCGTTAATTGGTAAGCTGACCATCTGTTACCGCAAAGGTAGCCTCCGAAGTGGACGCAGTAAAGGGACTTTCGCGGCATAAACCCACAAGCATTTCACGCACCACCCATTTATTCCACGTTCCCTTGACAGCTCCCACTTCTCCCGCTTTTGGTTGCTTAACAGAAGATCACCTGAACTCCTATGCTCTTATTGTGGATATGTAGATATACAGGTTGCAATTTTACCCATAAATAACAAGTTGATGTTTTTGCTATACAAAAACGACCCGATGCCTGTTGGCACCTGGCTAACTTGCCTTTGCGCCCGATGGTTGTAAAAGGTCTTTTGGTACGCCTGGCGATTCGGGGCAATGGGCAACATTTGATTGTCAGACAATCATTTATTTACTCATTTAAGGATTCTGTTTTAAGAGGTAAAAAGTTCGGACGTTTTCGGGCTGGATGTAAGCTTGGGTTGTGGGTGGACTTGCGCGGCTTGCATCCGGCACGTAAACGATCCAACGGGGGTTTGGGGGATTTGGGAGATAGCCCCCAATTAAACAAAAGGCCTCCATGTGCGGGGGGATTAAGGTTGCTGGATAGCGATAATAATACGATAGTATATACCAATTTTGTTATCACTTTCCAGGTCGCCGCCCTACCTTTAATGGATTTATCTTATATGCAACAATTCAAACTCGAACTTGCAATCTGTTTTTTTGGTACTATGAAGGCTGGTTTATCTTAGTGGATGGTGCTTGCTTAACGCTTCTTTCAGGTCTCCCAGGTTACTGCTTTGGTAACGTTCGGTACTGCTTACATACCGGTGGCCTGCCATATATTGAACCGTCCGCAGGTCTTTTTCTTTCAGCCATTCGGTAATAACGCTTTGCCTGATCTGCATAGCGTTCCGGTATTTAGAGTTGAGTTTCCGCAAGGCCTGGTTAAAGTGGTACAGGCTGTTTTTGATGTTTTCACAACCGTTCATACTGATAAAAAGCTGCTGTATTTCTGCTGCTGCTTTCATGGTTTCCGGCTTTCGCCCTGGCCGCTCGGTGCCGCGCCCCGCCAGTATTTTAGGGCGGGTAATATGGATGTATTCATAAAGTTCCATCACTTGTTCGGCCTCCAGTTTAAGTATCCGGCTGTTGGTATTTCCGCTTGCCGGGATGTGGATCTTGCCCTCTTTCAATTTGATATGATCCGCTCTTAGTTTATGCAAAGCTTCATTACTGATACCCTGAAAGATCAGCAAGGAAAGGATCACTTTGTTACGGTGGGTACGTTCATCATTTACCACATAGCTTTCGTATAAGCAGCCCAATTCCTCTTTATTTAAAAGGTCGTGGGGTATACCCCGGATAGCGCCTTTCAAGCTGATACCTGATGCCGGGTTGTAACTTACCTGCTGCTCACTTTGCAGGTAAGTAAAGTAGTACCTTACCGCCAAAAGGATATGATTAATATTGCCAATACTATCGCCTTTTTGCTTCAAATGGTCTGCATAGTCCAATATTTCGGTATAGGTGATTTGTTCTAAAGCCAGGCTCTGTTCTGCTGTCCAGGCTAAAAAGTAGCTGGCATATTTACGGTGCTGGTAAACAGTTTGTGGCTTAAAGCCCGTTTCCTGTAAGTAGGTTTCAAACTTGTTCATGTTTTAAGTGGGTATATATCTGCGTACTTTCCATGCTGCTATGCCCTAAAAAGCGTTGGATCTGTTCTAACTTCATTCCGGAATGCAGCAGGTGGCTGGCAATGCTGTGCCGAAGCGTATGCAGCCCGACCGGCTTTTTTATCCCGGCTATGACCTTTAGTTTTTGTATTCGCTCATACGCCGTTTTTAAGCGGCTACCGTTTACATTCAATAATAATGCTTCCTCCTTTTTTTGGGCGGTAAGGTATGGTCGGCCATAGGTTAAATAGCTTTCCAGGTCTGTTTTATGTTGCCCTGAAAGAGGCACGTACCGGGCTTTATGCCCTTTCCCTTTGCGGATATACACCAGTTCTTTTTCCATTAATATATCACTTACATCAAGGCTCAAACCCTCGTTCTTACGCAGTCCGCAGCCATAATATAGCGCAAGCATTGCCTTATCCCTTTGCCCTAAGGGGTCGTCTTTGGTAGCCTGATACAACTGTGTTATTTCCTGCGTGTTCAGGATGCTTTTGATATTCGTGCCTTTGCCTTTGATGCGTATTTTAACCGCAAAGCTTTCCTGGCCGCTTTCGGTAAGGTAACTGCTAAACTTCTTCATGACCTGTAACTGCTTGCGGATATAGTTCTTGCTTAAACCGCCTCCCCATTTGCGGTTTGGCCGTTCATGCAGGTAAGACAGGTAGTTTTTCAGGTGTGCTTCCTGTATCTCATGCGGATGGGTGCAATTTTGGTTCTCCAGGTATTCCAGGAACTCGGCCAGCATTTTAGGCATGTCCCGCTGGCTGGTCGGTTCAAAGTTCAATATGCGCAGCCATTCCGAAAAGCCTGCCTGCAGGCGGATATAAAGCGGGTTTTGCAATTTATAATAAGGGGTGCCTTGCATTTTTTATTGTTCTTAGGTTACTGCACGTTTCCTGCTGATTTTCTGCGCTTTAGGTAACCCATCAGTACCCTGGGTTACTTCCGGGTTACGGGTTACTGTTTTGATATTTTCGAGGATGGTTTTTACCATGTTCTGCGCATCATTGGTCAATGTTTCCAGGTCATTCCAGTTCTGTATTTTATACTCAAAGCCTTTATAGCGGTTGCCCCTGGTGATTTTGATATAGCCCATCCGTTCCAGTTCGTACAGGTAACGGCCTAAACTGCTCGGGCTTAACCGCATGGCCGACCTTACCTCTTTGCTATAAAAAGCCTCCGTGTCCTGTTCTTTCAGGTAGGCTTTCAGCCGCTCGAAAAAGTTCCGGCAGGCATCGTTCAGTTCGTCGCTCTTTTTGAGCAAGGTGGTTTCCAGTAAGCTAAAAGCGGCCTGTATGTCTTC
>JANXVH010000004.1 GCA_025351765.1 Pedobacter sp. | reverse complement strand
TTCTCTTTTACATGGATGAAACCGAGGTTTCTAACACCAATTGGCTGGAATATCTAAATTGGATAAGGACAAATTATCCTGCTGACTATGAATATTACTATAATGAGCTTCCAGATACATTAGTTTGGAGACGACCACTCTCTTATAATGAGCCTTATGTAGACAATTACCTTAGGCATCCTGCTTATCAGGACTATCCGGTAGTAGGTGTTTCATGGGAACAGGCTGATAGGTATTGTGCATGGAGAACTGATCGCGTTAATGAATCATTGCTGAGAGATCGGGGATATATGACTAGTTTTCAAGATTTAAATGGTACCAATAAGAGCAATACAAATGCAGCGACTCCAGTTACCGCGAATACAACTAGACCTAAAGAGCCTTTCAACACTGACATTTATCTTAATGGGCAATATGATGATAAGGGTAAAAAAGCACTGCCTGATCTTAATCCAAGAAGTACTGCAGCGGCTGCCGCACCCGGTGCTACTGTTGCTACTGCAAATGGAAAAAATACTGCCACAAGGAATGTTAGACTTGAAGATGGTATTTTAAAACAGCCTTATCGTTTGCCCACAGAGGCGGAATGGGAGTATGCTGCATTGGGTCTTATTGGTAATACAGAATATGAAAACATTAGTGAGAATAAAATTTATCCTTGGAATGGCCTAGGCTTAAGTTCTGCAAAGAAAAAAACCAGGGGTCTAATATTAGCGAATTTTAAGAGAACAAAAGGTGACTATATGGGTGTCGGTGGGTCCCTAAATGATAAAGGTGGATTAACTGTTGCTGTTAGGTCTTATCTGCCAAATGATTTTGGATTGTACAACATGGCTGGCAACGTCAACGAATGGGTAGCTGACGTATACCGAGTAAATACATTTGAAGCTGCAGATGCTTTTAATCCATTTAGAGGTAACTTTTATGAGGACAAGAAGATCGCTGACCCTATAACAGGAAAAATAGAGAAGGATAGTCGCAATAGGCCTGTAATGGTTGCTGCCCAATCTCAAAAGAAACAAACTTGGGCAGAAAAACAAGCAGCTGCTAGTAAACCTGCAGATTCTTTGAAGACAACCTTTGCAGATCAGAGAGGGTATCGTGATCCTGCAGGTGATTTATATGGCGAGATCACATTAGTTAATGATAAATCAAGAGTGTACAAAGGGGGCTCGTGGGACGACCAGGCTTTGTGGCTTAATCCTGCAACAAGAAGATACTTACAACAGGACGAATCCACAGCTGATATTGGGTTTCGTTGTGCGATGACAATGCTTGGTGCATCAGAAATCCGCTCATCTGGAAAACCACAATTTACTATCAAGCCTACAAAAAAGTTCGATAGTAAGAAAAGATAATTATTAAAGCTTGGTATTTGAAAAGAGCCTTACTTAAAAGAATTGGATTAAAATCTGGTTCTTTTCTACCTTCTTGCCTATATCAATCAAAACATTCTTAATCCGACCGTCCGCCGGTGATTTGATCATATTTTCCATCTTCATGGCTTCAAGTATAAGTAGATTATCACCTTTCTTTACTTCCATTCCTACTGCAATAAAGACATTTAAAACCAGACCCGGCATCGGTGCTTTTAGTTCTTTCACTGTGACCAACTGTGAGCTATCGAGACCGAGTTGCTTGAGCAAAAGTTCAAACTTATCCTGCAATTCCACAGTATAATCATTCCCATTTACTTTTATTGTGGATAATTTACCCGAGGCTTCTCTGGAGAGAACTTCAACATTATATGATCTTCCTTGATAAATAAAGTTTGCATGTTTCCCTTGTAGCTGAATATAATCGACATCCGCTATTTGACCATCAATACTGATTTTACCATTATTGGATTCAATTTCATGCTTATAAATTCCGTTTATTTCCGCTTTCATTCTTCCTACTGAGTTAACATATATTGAATAAGATTAGCGCCCATTTTTAATGCGTTTAATCGGATTTCCTGAGTATCCCCAGGATAGGTACCATAATCCTCCCAACCATTACCCAAATCACATTCGAATGTATAATAACAAACCACACGCCCCTTATAAACAAGTGCGAAACCTTGCGGACGCTTTCCATCATGCTCATGAATTTTAGGAAGGCCATTTGGAAATTTGAACTTTTGGTTATATAGAATATGGTTTGCAGGAAGCTCTAAGAATGTAAGTTCAGGAAAAACCTTTTTCATTTCTTTGCGAATAAATTTATCTAGCCCATAATTATCGTCTATATGAAGGAATCCTCCCCCGATCAAATAACGCCTTAGATTCGATGCTTCGGCGTTGCTGAAAACCACATTCCCATGACCCGTAAGGTATACAAATGGGTAATTGAAAAGTGTTGCACTTCCAATTTCTACTATGTCATCTTGTCCAGCAAAATTAGTATGTAAATTCCTATTGCAAAAATCTATAAGGTTTGGTAAAGCTGTACGGTTTGCATACCAATCTCCCCCACCACCATATTTCAATTTTCCCATCTTGTAAGCAGGGGTAGTGAGGCTACTTATAAAGGTAATCATCGTTAAAAAAAGTAGGTTTAATCTCATCTATTTAAGTAATTCACCTCAAAGCAGGCAGCAATGCCTGCAGTTTCTGTACGCAATCGAGTGTTACCTAAAGTTAAAGGTATAAAACCGAATTGCAAAGCCGATTCAATTTCATCTGAATTGAAATCACCTTCTGGACCTATTAAAATGGTATATTTTTTTTTAGGTACAATAATATCGGAAAGATAATTTCTGGGTTCATCGTCCATACAGTGAGCAATAAATTTTACTGAAGATGCTCCGTTTTCGCATTTAAGAAATTCTAACAAGCTAACATCCTGATTAATTTTTGGATGATAGGCTTGTAGTGATTGTTTTACAGCAGATGTCACCACTTTGTTAAGTCGCTCCTCTTTGGTTACTCTCCGCTCACTTCTCGCGCAAATGACCATTGTAATTTCATCTATTCCAATCTCTGTTGCTTTTTCAAGAAACCACTCCAAACGATCCATATTCTTTGTTGGTGCAATGGCGATATGAAGATAGTGGTCTCTTTTATTATATTCTTGGATAACATTTATAACTTTAACAGTTACTTGCTTTTTATTATCATCGATAAGTTCAGCTTTGTAAAGTCCTCCCTTGCCGTCTATAAGATGAATAACAGCACCTTTTTGCAGCCTTAAGACTTTTGTACAATGCTTACTTTCCTCTTCACTTAAGTAATACTCACTTGAATCAATATCCGGAGTATAGAATACATGCATTAAATTAGATATTAATGAGAATCAACCATATCACTCTTACTGATGACTAGCTCGAGCTTGATAGTCTCAATATTTTGTTCCGTTTTTTTAAGTATTGTAAATAGATAACCGTAACACTCTTCACTATCACCAACCTCGGGTATCTTTCCAAATGCATGAGAAACTAGACCGCCAACGGTATCAAAATCTTCATCTTCTGGAAGATCATGAGGCAAGTGCTCGTTCACATCATATACAGTAGCGTATGCATTAATAATAAATTCTGTCTCAGAAACTTTTTCTACGGTCGGTTTCTCCTCATCATATTCATCTTGGATTTCCCCAACAATCTCTTCAACGATATCTTCAAGTGTTACCATACCTGCTGTACCTCCAAATTCATCAATAACAATAGCAATTTGGATTCTCTTCTGTTGGAGTTCACTTAACAAATCGTTAATCTTCTTGGTTTCAGGAACAAAATAGGGCTTTCTAATAATATCACTCAGCGCCCATTCTTTATTCCCAGCGAGAAGGGGAAGTACATCTTTCGCATGAACGATACCAATGATCTTGTCAATGATTTCACTGTAAACGGGCAGACGTGAATAACCTTCCCCAATTATTACATCAACCACTTCTTCTTTAGAAGTATTCAGTTCGATACCCGAAATCTTGGTTCTCGGAACCATAATGTTTTTTACTACTCGCTCATTAAAATCAAAAACATTTTTTATGAGCTCGTGTTCATTATCTTCTAGCGCACCGCTTTCCTTTCCTTGATCAAGCAAATATTGCAATTCCTCGTTACTATGTAAGGATTCATGGCCACCTGCAGTATTGATTCCAAACGGCTTTAAAATGACTGCGGCCAGACTATTAAGTGTCCAAATAAAAGGCCTAAAAACTACATAAAAGATTTGTAAAGGGACCGACACAAAAAGCGTAGTTGCCACAGGCCTCTGTATTGCTAGAGATTTAGGTGCAAGTTCTCCAAAAACAATATGCATTACAGTGATTAACGAGAAAGCGACAACAGTTGAAGCTGAATGTATAAACGCGGGACTAACATTTAGGTTGAAACTTATAAACATGTTTTGAAAAATGTTATGCATTACCTCTTCACCAACCCATCCAAGACCGAGAGAGGCAAGCGTAATACCGAGTTGCGTAGCAGCTAGGTATCCGTCCAGATTATGTACTATATTCTTAGCCATCTTGCCCACGCGGCTACCAGACTTGGCTTTAATCTCTATTTGAGATGCCCTAACTTTAACAATTGCAAACTCTGCAGCGACAAAAAAACCATTAAGCAGTACCAGGAACAAAGCCAAGATCAATCGCCAGCCCACTGATCCTGTTTGGGGAACGGTTGCAGCAGCCATGGCTAAAATTGATGAAGGTAAGTGCGTGCTAACAGACGCAATTACAATCATGCAAACAGAGTTAAAAATCATTAAGTTTATTTCCTAAATTTTTTATCGTAAAGCTCTATGCTTTCTTGTATTACTTTGTGCGCATACCTTACACCCAGCAAATGTTCGATAGTTACTTTCTTCTCTTCTAAGGCCTTGTAATCTTGGAAGAACTTCACTATTTCTTTCATGGTATGAGGGGGAAGGTCTGCCAGGTCATTGATGTAGTTTACCGACATGTCATTTTTTGCAACGGCTATTATTTTATCGTCTTGCTCACCATTGTCAACCATATGCATGACACCAATAACTTTCGCTTCAATAATTGTCATTGGATAAACATCAACCGAACAAAGAACTAGGATATCTAAAGGATCGTTATCGTCACAGTAAGTTTGCGGTATAAAGCCATAATTAGCAGGATACATTACTGATGAAAACAGAACTCTATCTAATTTAATTAGATTAGAGTCTTTATCAATTTCATATTTCGCTTTTGAGCCTTTAGGGATTTCGATGATAGCATTAACGATTTCGGGTAAGTTCTCTCCCGGAGAAACGCTATGCCAAGGATGGGTGTCGTAGTTACTCATTGTTATTGTTCAGAATTAATCGTTTATTAATCATTGTTAACCACCCTTTTTCTAATAAATGTTAGTAGAAGAGGGATAGAAGTGACAACAATAAAACCTATAATTATATATAATAAATAATCATTTATTTCCTTTTCAAATCTCCTGCCAAGAAAAAATCCAAGTAAAGTTAGGGAGGTTATCCACAAGACCCCGCCAATAATATTGTAAAATGCAAATTTTCTAAACTCAAGTTTAACTATACCAGCGAAAATAGGCGCAAAAGTTCTAACAATTGGCACGAATCTCCCCATTATAAGAGCAAATGCCCCTTGTTTATTATAATATTCTTCTGCTGCTTTTAAATATTTGAGTTTAAAAAAAAACGAATCTTTCCTTTGATAAAGCATAGGGCCTGTTTTCCTACCAAACCAGTAACCGGTGAAATTTCCAGAAACTGCACATACGATCAACCCAAAAATCATCATATATATATTAACATCTAGCTTGCCCGTGGCGACAAACATTCCTGCCAGAAATAAAAGATAGTCACCAGGCAGAAAAAAGCCAAAGAATAATCCTGTTTCTGCAAAAATAACAAACATCACAACATAAAAACCACCTTCTCGAAGTAATTTTTCAGGGTCAACAAAGTGTTGTAATGAAGTCCAGAAATCCTGCATATTTCAATTATTCGTAAAACTACAAATAATTATTAATAGAACTCATTATATCAAATTTAAAATTACCGTAGGATAAACGCCTAAAAACACAGTAATTACTAGGGAAAACAACAGCACTATTTTATATTGAGTAGGAGTATCAAGATCAATCTCATTTCCATCTTTAAAATACATGGCAACGATAACTTTAAAGTAATAATAAAAACCAACTAATGCATTCAATATAGCAAATGCTACCAGGTAAACTTGATAGTCTCCCATAACATTCAAAAACATTAAATATTTACCTATAAATCCCGCAGTAAGTGGGATTCCAGCTAATGACAACATTGCTATTGTAAGTACAAATGCAGTTAATGGATTACGCTTTGCTAGTCCGTTAAAACTATCGAAATGATCACTTCCAGTCTTTTGCTTTACCAATATTAATACAGCAAATGCGATAATACTTGCAAAAGTATAGGCTGAGGCGTACACCAGAACATTGTTGGCAGAACTGCTTGATAAAGTAATTAATGAAAATAGAAGATAACCAGCATGAGAGATACTAGAATATGCCAGCATTCTTTTAAAGTTCTTTTGAAACAATGCCGTAAGGTTGCCAACTAACAGGGTTAGACAAACGATAACCATTAATGGCGGCAACCAGAAATCATGCAATGGCGCAAATGTTCCAGCAAATAATCTTAAGAATGCTGCAAAACCTGCTGTTTTAACTACTGTAGACATAAATGATGTGATCAGTGTAGGTGCCCCTTCGTAGACATCTGGTGTCCAAAAATGAAATGGCGCTGCGCCTATTTTAAAGCTTAATCCAATCAATAAGAGTATAACGCCTGGATAGAACATTGGCGAGATATTATGGTAATGACCCACTAGATATTGGTTTATTGTATGCAAATCGAAGGAACCCGTAGCACCATAAATCAAGGTTATCCCAAATAAAAGGAAGCCTGTTGAAAATGCACCCATAAGGAAGTATTTAAGAGAAGCTTCATTACTTCCAAAATCGTTTTTACGGATGCCCGCCAAAATATAAAGACTGACAGACATAATTTCAAGGCCAATAAAAAGCATTGACATATTCTGATAAGAAACCATAATCAGAATTCCTGAAAGTGAAAACAAAATCAATGTAAAGTATTCCGCTATATTTTCACTGTTTTCAGTAAAATAGTTTTGTGTCAGTAAGAAGATGAATAGTGTGCCGATAATACTAACTGCAGAAAATGCCAACGCAAAGTTATCCATCTGCATCATTCCATAATAGGCCGTATTGGCATTCCAGGATAGAATCACAAAACCTAATGAGATAAGCAAACCAATTATAGTGATTGGCAATAAAGTCTTTTTTGCTTTGAACAAACCAGCATATAGCACCACTAAGGCTGTAACAGCAATTGTTATAATGATATTCATTTGCTTAGATTCCCAATGTTAATTTTTGTGTTACTTGATTTATTAATTGTTGCACAGCTGCTTCAGATAGATGCAAAATTGGTTTAGGATAAACACCAATTAAGATAACCAATGCACAAATGACGTATAAAACCATTTGTTCTGATCCTTTGATATCATTAAAGCCAATAGTCAGGTCGTTAGTTTTACCAAGCATAACATTCTGATACATTCTAAGCATATAAACTGCCCCTAATATTATAGTTAAACCAGCAAAAACGGCGGCCCAAATACTGTATTGATAAATGCCCATCAGCAACAAAAACTCACCAATGAAACCATTTGTTCCAGGTAGTGCAACCGTACCTAGAACAATAATCAAAAACACTATAGCCAATTTCGGTGCCTGCTTTGCAATGCCTCCCAAATCACTGATCTTATTTGTTCTCAGTCTACTTGAAATAATGTCAAGCACAAAGAACAACCCAACAACATTGATTCCATGACTAAGCATTTGTATCATCGCACCTTGCATTCCCTGAATATTTAGGGCGAAGATACCGGCACTGATAAGTCCCACATGTGCAATTGAAGAATATGCAACCAATCTTTTCGCATCCTTTTGCATAAAGGCTATGATAGAAGCATAGACAATCCCAACTACAGATAAGATGATAGCTAGTTGCCCCCAATTTTGAACTCCTAAAGGAACAATAGGCACCAACCATCTAATTACTCCATATATGCCCATCTTGAGCATGATACCTGATAATAGCATAGTGCCGGCAGTTGGGGCTTGGGTATAAGTATCAGGTTGCCAAGTATGGAAAGGGAAAATTGGCATTTTAATCGCAAATGCAATAAAGAACGCCCAAAATATCCATCCCTGCTGACTACTGTCTAAACGGAGGCTGTAAAATGCCTGAATATCAAAATTGTGTGAAGGGTTTTGAAGATATAAGTATATAATACCCATCAACATGAAAAGCGACCCGGCAATGGTATATACGAAAAACTTCATATTCACCTTTATACGATCCTTTCCTCCCCAGATCGCACAAATAAAGTATATGGGAATTAATGCTGCCTCCCAACCTATATAAAATAGAAAGGCATCAAGTGCAGTAAATACAAGAATAAGCCCGCTTTGCATAAAAAGGATCAAAGCAAAGAATCCAGAAGGGTTTTTATACTCGTGATTGTAAGCAGAGCATATAATCAAAGGAATTAATGTATTGGTCAGCAAAATGGTTACAATGCTTATTCCATCGATGCCGGCATGAAAACTGATACCAAGGTTCGGGATCCAAGGATAATTTACGAGGAACTGAGTAGATGCATCAGGATTAAAACTGCAAAGCACAAGAATAGTGACCACTACAGAAGACAGAGCCGATATCAAGGCGACATATTTAGCCGACTTGCCTGAAAATGAAGTTATCAGTGCTCCGACTAACGGTAAGAATATAAGAAGTAGTAAAAGTTGTTCCATTATTTTAGTAGTGAAATATCTTTTATAATGATAAATAAGTATACAATAACATTGAGATGATTCCTATCACCATCATAAAAATATAAAACCCCACATTCCCTGATTGAACAAGCCTTAAACCCTTGCTCACCTCGGAAGTTCCCCAACCCAATCCATTTACAATACCGTCGATTATTTTTTTATCTACTATCTTATAAAAAAAAGTTGAAAGCAGATCAAGAGGCTTAAGAATCACGGTATCATATATTTCGTCAATATAAAATTTATTATAAGAGATATTTGCGAGAAATGGGCGTTTTGCTTCATCTGGTAAAGGAATGTGATTTTTCTTAACATACCGGCCATATGCAATAGCTATAGAAATCAGAACTCCAGCAATCGTTATACCCATAAGCATAAACTCAGTTGCATGATCCCCTCCTTCAGCACGATGAGCAATCACAGGAGAAAGCCATTGTGACAACCAATGATGGCCTCCTAATACTTCTGGAACTCCGATGAAGCCGCCAACTGCAGATAAAATTGCCAAAACAATTAATGGAATAGTCATTGATTTAGGAGACTCGTGTATTTTCTCTTCAGCATGATGTGTACCCCTATACTTACCGAAAAACGTTAAGAACAACATTCTAAACATATAGAAAGCAGTTAAAAATGCAGTTGCAACACCAATTAACCACATCACTTTATTCTGTTCGTAAACATGTGCTAAGATTTCATCTTTTGAAAAGAAACCAGAGAAAGGCGGTAAACCTGCAATCGCTAATGTCCCGATAAGCATTGTTATAAAAGTTATTGGGAGCTTTTTACGCAGGCCGCCCATGTGCCTCATATCCTGCTCATGGTGCATAGCATGTATAACTGACCCTGCTCCAAGGAACAATAGCGCTTTGAAAAATGCGTGCGTAATAACATGAAAAAACCCACCATCGTAAGCCCCCACACCAAGCCCTAGGAACATATAGCCTAGTTGTGATACCGTCGAGTATGCCAATACCTTTTTTATGTCTGTCTGAGTCAATGCGATTAATGCCCCTATAAATGCAGTAGATAAGCCAACAATCGCAATAATGTGTTGAACAATTGGTGCCAGATCAAATAAGGCATTGGAGCGCGCGATCATATACACCCCTGCTGTAACCATAGTTGCAGCATGAATCAGCGCAGAAACAGGTGTTGGTCCAGCCATTGCATCCGGCAACCAGGTAAACAATGGCAATTGAGCCGATTTACCACACGCACCAATGAAAAGCAATAAAGCGATAAGTGTAACCACACCATCTCCAGGCATCATATTTGCCGCTTGGGGAAATATTTTTGAGAATTCAATACTTCCAAAAGTTGTATAAATGAAGAATACGCCTAATAAAAACCCTAGATCTCCTATGCGATTCATAACAAAGGCCTTCTTGGCAGCAGAAGCATAACTACTATTCGTATACCAAAATCCGATTAGGAGATAAGAACACAACCCAACACCCTCCCATCCTATAAACATCACAATATAGTTGGATCCCAGAACCAGCAGTAACATAAAAAATATAAAGAGGTTCAGATAGCTAAAGAACTTTCCAAATCCTTCATCGTCTTGCATGTAACCCGTAGAGTAAATGTGGATAAGAAACCCAACCCCGGTAATGATTAACAACATAATTGAACTAAGTGGATCTACCAGAAAGGACAAAGGTATCTTCAAGGCACCTGCCGAAATCCAGTCAAACAGAAACACTTCGTGAGATTTAACAGGATCGGCACCAAGCTGAAAAAATATTACAATACTTATTAAAAAAGAAATGAATATTACGCTGCTCCCTATAAAACCGATCAGCCCTTTTGAAAATTTGTTCCTTCCCAAACCATTGATGATGAAACCAATGAACGGGATTAACGGAACCAGCCAAACTAAATCTATTATCATCTTATAACTTATTCTTTATTACCACTTAAGGCGATTTAACACATTGATATCGGTTGAATGTGTATTTCTGTAAACCATTACAATAATACTTAAGCCTACTGCGACTTCGGCAGCAGCCAAAGCCATAATAAAAAACACAAATACTTGCCCTGATGGATCATTGTTATGAACGGAAAACGCTGTCAATAACAAATTTACCGCGTTTAACATGAGTTCCACTGACATGAAAATTACAATGGCATTGCGACGAGTCAATACGCCTACCACCCCAATTGTGAAAATAATTGCACTTAACCAGATATAGTGATTAAGTGGTACACCTTGCAATTCCTGAGTAATGTTCTGCACTATACTTTTTCTTTTTTGGTTAATAATACCGCTCCTACCATTGCCGTAAGCAGCAATATAGAAGACAATTCAAATGGCAACATAAAGGGTCCGAATAATTCTTTACCCAAATTTTTTAATAAGCCAAGATTAGGATTTCGTAAAATAACAGGGTCTGATATGGAAGTAGCTTTTAACGACCCGATAAGCGTAACTACTAAGCAACAACCGGCAATAATCCCCACTATTTTTACCATATTTGATTTTAAAGGCTCGTTTTCCTTATTTAGGTTTAATAACATCAATACAAAAAGGAAGAGAACCATAATGGCTCCCATATAAACTATAAAATTCACTACCGCTAAAAATTGTGCATTCAATAGTATGTAATGAACGGTAAATGTAAAAAATGTTAGAATGAGATAAAGAACGCTATGCACAGGGTTCTTTGCAAAAACCACCATCAATGAAAATATAACGCTCAATGTGGCAACGAAATAAAATAATGATACTCCCATTTATTAGCTTGTTAACGGTTGCTCAACCAGTTTATCCTTACCGTAGATGAAGTCTTTACGCAAGTAATCTGAAGGCACTATAGGGCCATCTAAATAAATTGCCTCTTTAGGGCATGCCTCTTCACATAAGCCGCAAAATATGCATCGCAGCATATTGATCTCATAAACGGCCGCATATTTTTCCTCGCGATAAAGTTCCTTTTCGTCTGACTTACGTTCCGCGGCAATCATTGTAATCGCTTCTGCGGGGCAGGAAAGCGCACAAAGTCCACATGCAGTACAACGCTCACGCCCGTTCTCATCTCTTTTCAAAGAGTGCATGCCTCTGAAGTTGGTAGAAAATTCACGCTGCTGTTCAGGATATCTTATAGTTGCTTCCTTTTTAAAAAGATGGCTTATGGTTACAGATAACCCTTTCACAATTGCGGGAAGATACACCCGTTCTGCAAAAGTGAGGGATTTTTGTTCTAATACTTTCTTTTTATTGGTTAATGGTTCCATTAAACCTCCTTATTATACCGCATTTGCGGTTAGTTAAAATTTTTCAATTATGGCAATCACCACTCCTGTGATAATGATATTTGCTATCCCTAGTGGAATTAAACCCTTCCAACCCAAATGCATCAATTGATCATAGCGGAAACGTGGTATAGTCCAGCGCACCCACATAAAGAAAAATATAAATGCAAATATCTTAATAAAAAACACAAAAGTTCCAATTAAAGGCCCCATTACTGGACCAGCATGAATTAATACCCAATCCATTCCCGGATAATTATACCCGCCAAAATAAAGTGTGGCCATTACGGCAGATGAAACAAACATGTTTATATATTCTGCAAATAGGTAAAATCCCAATTTCATTGAAGAATACTCTGTATGATACCCACCAATAAGCTCTGTTTCGCACTCAGGTAAATCAAATGGAGCACGATTTGTTTCCGCGAAGGCACAAATAATAAATATTAAAAATCCCAACGGTTGATATAATACATTCCAATGCCAACCATGTTGCTGATCAACTATCTCCTTCAAACTCATGGTATTGGTCACAAGTAACAAAGCAATTATCGAAAGACCCATTGCAATCTCATAGCTAATGTTTTGAGAAGCAGCGCGGATTGCACTAAGTAAGGAATATTTGTTATTTGATGCCCATCCGCCTATCATAACTCCATAAACACCCAATGAAACAACACCAAAAATGTACAAAATACCTACATTAATATTAGTTACCTGCAATGGTACGATTCTATCGTTTATTAGTATTGGACTTCCCCATGGAATAACAGCGGTTCCAATACACGCTGTAAGCATGGCAAGACCAGGACCGACCATAAATAACCACTTACTCGCATTCGTCGGAATAATTTCTTCCTTCATGAACATTTTAAGCCCATCTGCCAGTGGTTGCAAAATACCGAATGGGCCTGCCCTATTAGGGCCAAGCCTGTCTTGTAAAAAAGCAGCTACCTTACGCTCTGCATAGGTTGAATACATGGCAATCACCAAAGTAATTGCAAAAATAATAGTAACAAGTACAAATTTTTCTATAACAAAAGCTATATCCATTAGAATTTGGCTGTTTTTTCTAGTTCTACTTTATTCGCTTGTTGTAATTGCGGGTTGTTTTGAATTACGGGAAGTGGTTTCAAAGTCTCATAGTGATTTGAAGCGATCACAGAAGCATCACTTATGTGAGTGGGGTGCTCAATTACCCAGTCCGCTGTCTTCTTTTTATCAAAACGACAAGTGTTACAAATAAACTCCTCTACTTCCCCATAAATATCTTTTCTTGCAGTCACCCTCAAGACATCATCACCCTTATACCACAAAGTTACCTTACCAGAACAAGTAAGGCACTCCCTATGCGCATCAATTGGTTTTGTAAACCAAACCCTATTTCTAAATCTAAAAGTCTTATCAGTTAAAGCTCCAACAGGGCAAACATCTATCACGTTCCCAGAAAAATCATTATTCACAGCAGTTTGTATATAAGTAGAGATTTCTGAGTGATCCCCACGATTCAAGATCCCGTGAACACGTTTATTAGTGATCTGATCCGCTGTAAATACGCAACGATAACACAATATGCACCTATTCATATGCAATTGTATTTTATCGCCAATATCTATTCGATCAAAAGTGCGTCGTTCAAACTCATAACGCGTTTTTTGCAAACCGTGTTCGTAGCTCAGGTTTTGAAGATCGCACTCTCCTGCCTGATCACAAACGGGGCAATCAAGCGGATGGTTAATTAAAAGCATTTCTACAACACCACTTCTTGCTTCAATAACTTCGGTTGAAGTGATGTTCTGAACTTCCATACCATCCATTACAGTCGTACGGCATGAAGCAACTAGTTTCGGCATAGGTCTTGGGTCTTTTTCAGACCCTTTGCTTACTTTAACTATACATGTTCGGCACTTTCCACCACTACCTTCAAGTTTACTGTAATAGCACATAGCGGGCGGCACAATGTCTCCCCCTATTTGCCTTGCAGCATTTAAGATGCTAGTGCCTAGAGCTACCTCTACTGTTATCCCATCTATGGTTACCTTAACTTTATCACTCATGATTGTTAATTTCCTATCGTAACTTCTGCTTTAGCAATCGGCGCAGCATAATTTGCCAAGCCATAATTTATATTTAACGCTTTTGCTGGCTCTTTTACATGCCATTCAAACTCATCTCGGAAATGTCTTATCGCACTTGCAACCGGCCAAGCCGCCGCATCGCCCAACGGACAAATTGTATTTCCTTCAATATTTTTAGCAACATTAACTAAAAGATCTATGTCACTCATTTTACCGTGTCCGTATTCCAGCCTGTGTAATACTTTTTCCATCCAGCCTGTGCCTTCTCTACAAGGAGAACATTGTCCACAACTTTCATGGTGGTAAAATCTCGCAAAGTTCCATGTGTTTCTCACAATGCACTGATCTTCATCAAATGCAATAAAACCACCTGAGCCCATCATACTACCTGTAGCAAAGCCCCCTTCTGATAAGGATTCATAGCTCATCAGTCTCGGATCTCCATTAGCAAGTTTAAGCGAAAGATTTGCCGGAAGAATTGGAACTGACGATCCTCCAGCAACAGTTGCTTTTAACTGTTTACCGTTTGCGATACCTCCACACCATTCGTCTGAATAAATAAACTCCTCAACGGGCAATCCCAACTCAATTTCATACACGCCAGGTTTAACTATGTTACCCGAGGCAGAAATAAGTTTAGTCCCTGTACTTCGACCTATTCCAATCTTAGCGTATTCTTCCCCCCCATTATTAATTATTGGAACAACCGCAGCAATAGACTCAACATTATTTACTACAGTAGGGCAACCATATAATCCTGCAATAGCAGGAAATGGTGGTTTAATTCTTGGATTTCCTCGTTTACCTTCCAACGATTCCAAAAGTGCGGTTTCTTCGCCACAAATATAAGCACCACCACCAGGTTGCACATACAATTCAAGGTCATAGCCTGAACCTAAAATATTTTTACCTAAAAGACCGGCATTCTTTGCTTCAGCAATTGCTTTTTCAAGGATGCGGATTTGCGGCATCATTTCTCCTCTAACATAGATATATGAAGTGTTTGCCCCCAGCGCATAGCTAGAAACAATCATGCCCTCAATCAGTGCATGAGGGATATAAGTCATCAAATAACGATCCTTAAATGTTCCGGGCTCAGACTCATCGGCATTACAAACTAAATAACGCGCAACTCTTTCAGGTTTTGCAAGGAAACTCCATTTCATTCCTGTAGGAAACCCCGCACCTCCACGACCTCTTAATCCCGACTTCTTAACCTCTTCTACAACTTCATCTGGAGTTAGCGTTTTTATAGCTTTTTCTAATGCACGGTAACCGCCTTTCTGACGGTAAACCTCAAGTGTATTTATGCCTGGTACATGTATATGTTCTAATAATAGCTTTCGTCCCATTATTTATTGCGTAAATCGTAAATCAACTCATCAACCTTTTGCTCGTTAAGGTTTTCGTAAAAGGTGTATTCAGGACCAATCTGTAAGACAGGCCCATACCCACATGCTGCTAAACACTCTACGCCTCTCCAACTAAACAATCCATCACTCGTAACTTCACCTTCTTTAACACCAAGGGATTGCTCGAGATGTATCATAATATTCTCAGCGCCAACCAGGCAACATGGCCCCGTTCTGCAAACTTCCATTACATACTTGCCTTGAGGCTTCAAAAAATACATGCTGTAAAAAGAGGCAACTTCGTAAACCTCTATGTCTTGAATATCAAGATAAGCAGCTATTTTGTCCATAGCGTTGGTGCTAAGCCAGCCAAGTTCCGCCTGTGTTTCATGTAGAATTGGAAGCAAACCAGACTTGTGTTTTCCTTCAGGATATCTTTTCACAATTTCCCCAAACTTCTCTAACAAAGAAGGCGAAAACTCTACAGGTTGTTGTTCTTCTACTTTAAGCATCTAATTCTCCTGCAATAATATTCATGCTACTCATGTTGATAATAGCATCTGACAACAGCATGCCTTTACTCATAGGAGCAAACATTTGATAATTTATAAAACTAGGTCGTCTAAAATGTAAACGATATGGGGTTCTTCCGCCGTCATTTATTAAATAAAACCCTAACTCTCCATTCCCTCCTTCTACTGAGTGATAAACTTCCGCTTTTGGCGCATCAATCTCACCCATTACAATCTTGAAGTGGTAAATTAGCGCTTCCATGTTGTTGTATACTTCCTCTTTTGCCGGCAAATAAAACTCTGGCACATCAGCATGAAATATTCCTGAAGGCTCATGTTTGATCTTTTCCAACGCCTGCTCAATCAATTTTAGACTTTGCCACATTTCTTCATTTCTAACCAAATAACGATCGTATATATCACCACTAGTACCCACCGGAACTTCAAAATTGAAATCTTCATACGAGGAATATGGATCACTTACACGAACGTCATAATCAACTCCAGCTGAACGCAAGAGTGGGCCAGTCCATCCATAATCAAGTGCCTGTTCAGCAGAAACCGCGGCTACTTTTGCTGTACGGTCTATAAAAATACGGTTCCGATTTAGAAGACTTTCAAATTCTTTTAAAGCAATGGGAAACTCTTTAAGAAACTTATTAATTTTAGTAAAAGCGATTTCATTAAAATCACGTTCAAAACCACCAATTCGTCCAATATTTGTTGTTAACCTAGCGCCACATATTTCTTCATAAATCTCATAAATATGTTCTCTGAACTGAAAAAGATACAAAAAAGTGGTTGTAGCGCCCGTATCCTGAGCAATGATGGTATTACAAATAATATGATCTGATATACGTGCCAGCTCCATGATAATTACCCTAAGGTAATCAACACGCTTGGGAGTTTTAATATTAAGCATCTTCTCCACCGTCATGTGCCAACCCATGTTATTAATTGGGGAGGAACAGTAATTTAATCTATCCGTTAAAGGTGTGATCTGATAAAATGGTCTGTGCTCTGCAATTTTCTCGAATGCACGGTGGATATAGCCAATGGTAGAAACGCCGCTAACTATACGTTCTCCATCTAATTGAATTACATTTTGAAAAACGCCGTGCGTAGCAGGGTGAGTAGGCCCCAAATTTAGGGTTACTAGTTCACTCTGTGGATCGTTATCTGTATATACTGGTTGATTGTGATTCATAATTCTTATCTACCAAAGTATTCGTCTTTTTTATCTACTCTATTTGGGTCTTCTAAAGGGTATTGCTTCAACATGGGGTGAACGCCAAGCTCATCCATATTCAAAATTCTTCTTAGATCCGGATGCCCATCAAACTTAACTCCAAAAAAATCATACGTTTCTCTTTCCATCCAATTCGCAGCTTTCCATAGATTTGTTGCTGTAGGTATGGTGGGGTGATATTCATCGATATATACTTTTATTCTAATTCTTACTTTACTTACCATACTATGTAAATGATAAACTACGGCAATTCCATGTTTCCTCTCAGGATAATGTACTGCCGTAATATCTGTAAGAAAGTTAAATTTAATAGGTCCATCGTTTTTTAAAAAACTAAGTACATCAAGTATAATGTCTTTGTGAGTTTCAAAGGTCAAAAGACCATATAGCTCATGCTCAATTATTATTTTCTCGCCAAATCCTTCAATTAGCGACTGTATCAAATCTTGATTTGTTACTTCAGTCATTATAATATTCCGTATGAAGCCAACATGTCTTTATATTGCTCGGAATTTCTACGTCTTCCCGATTCATTTCTTACCAACTCTTGAATCTTTCCAAACCCGTCCAATATGGCTTCAGGCCTAGGAGGACAGCCAGGAACATAAACATCAACCGGAATAATTTCATCAATACCTTGCAATACAGAATAAGTATCAAATATACCTCCGCTAGATGCGCAAGCGCCAACCGCCATCACCCAGCGAGGCTCCGCCATCTGCAAATAAACCTGCTTAAGAACCGGACTCATTTTTTTTGCTATTGTACCCATAACCATCAATAAATCTGCCTGGCGTGGAGAAAAACTTAAACGCTCAGACCCAAAACGCCCTAAATCATAATGAGAGCCCATAGTTGCCATAAATTCAATACCACAGCAAGAAGTAGCAAACGGCAAAGGCCATAATGAATGTGAGCGTGCTAATCCGATCACCTTATCAAGAGATGTTGCAAAAAAACCAGATCCTTCAATGCCTGGAGGCGCGTCTACTATATTGATGTTACTCATAATACAAAACGAAAAAGGCTCATTCCTATAAAGAATGAACCACAAATTTACAATATTTTGAAGCCAAATGAATTAGACA
>JANXVH010000038.1 GCA_025351765.1 Pedobacter sp. | reverse complement strand
GTCCGCCATCATCATTGATGTTACCATCAAATTCTTCGTCTTCATCATTTTCAAATATTGGCGGCTCTATTTCGGTTATGATTGTTTCAGTTCCGGGAATTATTTCGCCTTCCGCATTAATTTCAGCTTCTGTTATTAAAGGTGGTTCTCCATCAAAATCAGGGTCGGCAAAATTTCTTGTTGCACTACCGGTATAATCTAAAATGGTAAAAAATAATTTTTCTTTGTCTTCTCTTACCCTTGTGCCTCTGCCAATTATTTGCTTAAATTCTGTCATAGAATTTACCATTCTAAACAGAACAATGTTTTTGCAGGTTTGTACATCAACGCCGGTACTTAACAATTTGGAAGTAGTTACGATTACTGGCAGCGGTTCGTCAATATCCATAAACTTTCCTAAATGACCTTTGCCTATATCGCCTTCTTCAGAAACGATACGAACTGCATAATCAGGATACTGCCTTACTAAATCAGTGTTTAGGTTACTAATCTCTCTGCGAAATTGGTCGGCATGTTCCTGGTTTACACAAAACACAATGGTTTTATCGAACCTTCCGTTTTTAAGCATAAAGTTGTAAAGATGCTTTACAACAGCTTTTGTTCTTGGCAAATACGAAAGTGAGTTTTCAAAATCGGGTGTAGAGTAAATACCATCAGGAATTAATTCTCCATTGTCATCCCGTTGTCCATCCTCTGGTCTAAAACCAGTTGCATCTGTTTCGGTAACTATACGATGAACGAGGTAAGGGGCTAAAAACCCATCTTCAATTCCTTGTTTTAAACTATAAGTGTACAATGGATTTCCGAAGTAAGCATAAGTATCCTTATTAGAGTCTCTTTGCGGTGTAGCAGTTAAACCTAACTGAACAGATGTATTGAAATATTCTAAAATAACTCTCCAGTTACTATCGTCTGATGAACTACCACGGTGGCACTCGTCAATTACAATTAAATCGAAAAAATCTTTTGGCAAGTTTCTAAACGCTCCAACTCTGTTACTGTCTTCCGCTAAAGATTGATAAGTTGAAAAATAGATTTCCCTGCTGCTCGGTAAACCCTCTTCAGGAACCAAACATCTTGCATCACCAAATACTGCAAAGTCTTTTGCATGGGGGTCGGTAACTAAAATACTTCTATCGGCAAGAAATAATATCTTGGGGCGACGATATTCTCCTTTTGTATTCCAGCGGTTGTTCCAGAGCTTATAAATGATTTGAAATGCAACAGTTGTTTTTCCTGTGCCTGTTGCTAATGTTAACAAAGCCCTTTTCTTTGCTTCCAATATTGCTTTAACAGCTGTGTTGATAGCAATGCGTTGGTAATATCTTATTTCTTTTCCTTGTGTTGCGAAGAATGGTTGTAAAAATGTTTCCTCTATTTCAGGTTTGATTGGTTCTGTTTGATTAAGCCTGTTCCATAGTTCTGTTGGTGTAGGATATTTTGAAATAGTTTTTTCAATTCCTGTAATAAAATCAAATTCTAAAATTTCTGTTCCGTTTGTTGAATAGGCGAATTTCAAACCTAATATCCGGGCATAGTCTTTTGCCAGCTGCATTCCATCTGCCGCCAATTTGTAACTAACTTTTGCTTCTACAATAGCAAGCGGATAGTTTTGTGAATAGCGTAGCAAATAATCAAAGCGTTTCGCTTTTTTTCTTTTTGCTTTTCTACCAATCACAATAATTTTTCCGTCAGTAAAAGTTCGTTGTTCCAAAATTTGGTCGTCTTTCCAGTCGGCAGCATAAAATTTAGGCAGCACATCTTTTCTACAAGTGTCTGCCTCGCTATCATTGTCAAATATGTGTATTGTCGGTTCTGGCATTCGATAAATAAAGAAAGGCTAAAAATACGAATATAAATGGGTTATAAGTCTGTAAGGATGATTTGGTTGTAATGTGCCACTGTCATTATAGCCTTTGTAATTTTCCAAATTGAATTACATAACGATTGTGCCTGATGGGTGGTGGGTGGGCTGGTGTTGAGTAAAGATAAATTGCTGAAGTGTCGAACAAATGCTGATAATTCGTCAAGCCCGGACTAAAGTACAGCCATGCAAACTGCTGATGTTTCAATGTCCTGCCCCACTTGCTTCAATACTTTTGTTAGCGGCTGCCTTTGTCGCCATAGTTGATAATACTTGTCAAATGTTTTGAACATTGCCTCAATAATTTGTCACGCAAAGCCCTTGATTTTTTTCAAATTAAAGGTCAGGCTTTTTAGCAGAAGCGATTAGATTAACATCAACAAGTTCTAATGATTTAACCATATCCTTAACTGTCTCTTTGTACTTTTTAAAATGAATTGTTGTTATATGTGATTGGTATGCGGCAGTATCAGCATAGATTTCAAGTATTGTGATGTGTGATGGGGCACTTTTGTCGGCAACTGCGTAATAAGTTAATACACCCGGCTCAAGACGAATAGCAGTTGTCATTTGTTCTTTTAATGCACTGTTGTACTTGTCCAATTGCAATGGGTCAACCTTAATTTTTGCTAACCTAACCATTTGATTTTTTTCCTGTGCCATGGCATTTTTACTAAATGAAAGTGTTAGTATAAATAAGCTAATTACAACGGTCAAAAATTTAATTTGTCTCATTTGTGCTTTATTAGCTGATTTGAAAATTTTCATATTTTTAGTTTTTTCGATAGAATTATTATTGTTAGTAGCTGTTTCATATTTATCAACAAGTTGCTTCAGTTATGTCGTTACACGTTGTCAGTTTAAGGTAGCCGCTAACGTACAGGGCTTTGTGCAGGTTGGGAAGTATTCCGTCCGCCCGGAACCGCTGTTGATTAAAAATATGAAGATGAAGTTAACAACAAAAAGCTAAATAGATAATGTCAAGCTGGATATGAAGCACAATAGAATTACAAAAAGCCGAAGATAACTTTCGTCAGCCCGTATTTTGGCAAACCCCCTGTTATACGCATACCCTTGTCTGTCCTGCGTTACGGAGCTTTCTTTTTTGCTTGCTTTGTCCAACCTTGAACAATGATTGGCAATTGGGTTACAACTTCTTTTCCAAATAAGGCTTCTGTCAAAATGCCCATGTGCAGCATATCAATTATTCTGCACAAGTAAGAACGTCCTTTTGTCCACCATGTAAAGTGGTCGTCAATAATTAGGAAATGCTCTACATGAATTTTGAGATTGTCTTTTACTTCTCGTAATTCTAAACCGTCAAGCCATGTTTCATAAACGCCGTCTGCAACACGACTGCCGAAAGTTGTTGTGAAATAATATTCTTTAATTTCCCAAATTGCAATGGGGTTTATTACAGTTGGGAATGCTTCGTCAACTCGCCTTGATAAAGTACGAACTGGAAATTTATTTTGAGTGAAAGCTGTCAATTCTTTTGGGTCATAATTGCAATCAAAACCACGGGAATTAGCTTCGATAATCATGTTTACTATTCCTGTCAAATAAGCGTAGCCTGCTTTGTCGCCTTTTTGTTTATTCAATGGGAGAGGGCAAGTTGGTTTCAGTTTTTTCTTTAATGCTTCAAATGTTTTCTTTGCTTCTGCAAGCTTCATTAAGTTTGGTTCAACTTGAAGCCTTAAAACGTCCGAACGATGTTGAAGATAAGAAACGATTAAATTTCCTAACGCTGTAAATTTATTGTTCTTGTCAATTACTTTGCTACAGTCAAGATTGTTGCTTTCATAAACAGCTTTGATTTCCTCTAATGTGTGAATTTTAATCTGCTTAGTTTTCTTATCTGTGTAACCTGCCTTTTGACTGATTAACTTGATGTTTGCCCAAAAAATTGTAAGTTAGAGTATGTTTAAAGAAGTACTTAAAGATGCTGATGAAATTGCAAATTTCATTATTGAGACATCGCCGACA
>JANXVH010000153.1 GCA_025351765.1 Pedobacter sp. | reverse complement strand
ATTCTGCGAGATCGCTACGTGGAGAAGCAATTGAATGGATTATTAAAAGATGGTAAGGTAAGACAAGTTAGGCCACTTATTGCTGATTACAAAAGCAAGGTTAAGCCAAGCCTTGTTAAAGACGATTTACTTAAAAAATACCAGCAGGAGTACGACAAGGTTTATAAAAGTAAATTGTCTGTTCGTTCCGTTTTAAATGTTACTGAAGACTTAAAGCCAGATTCTGTATGGGCAGAAGTATTGGCTAAGCATAAAGGTAAAGTGATCTACGTGGATGTTTGGGCCACCTGGTGTAAGCCGTGTCTGGCAGAAATGGGTAACTCTAAATTATTAAGAGAGAAGTTGCTGGGCAAAGATGTGGTGTTTGTATACTTATGTATCAGTTCTCAGACGGAGACTTTATGGAAGCGTTTAATTGCAGAGAATGAAATGGAGGGGCAGCATTATTTTTTCAATAAAAAGCAATCTGACGAGCTGATTCAGCAGTTGAAGATTAAAGGGATTCCCCGGTATGTACTCATAGACAAATCAGGAAAAATAGCTAATGCTGAGGCAGATAGACCTGGAAATGTGCTAGCCATCAAGGCCATTAAAGGCTTAATAGAATAAGATTTAGGCTTCTTCAGCTTGCTTCATCGCTGCTAAAAATGTTTCGGGGGATTGCGCTCCTGATACCGCAAGCTTTTGGTTAAATACAAAGAAAGGTACACCCTTAACACCAATGTTCTGTGCAGTTTGCTCATCAAAACGAACCTCATCTGTAAAATCTGTACGCTTCAACATGGTTTCTGTACTCAATTTATCAAGTCCGGCAGCTGCAGCAATTTCCATAAGTGTAGCATGGTTACTGATGTCTGCACCATTGGTAAAATAGGCTTTAAAAAGTTGCTCTTCGATCTCATCTCCCAATCCTACTGTTTTTGCCAGCTGTATTAATCGATGGGCATCAAAAGAATTGGCAACAATAGATTTTTCAAGATTAAATTGCAAGCCTACTTCTGCAGCAGTAAGCGTTACATTTTGATTCATTTCTTCGGCCCATTCCCGTGGTCGGCCATACTTGCTCGCCAGGTAATCTACCGAGTTCAATTCTGGTAAAGTTTCTGCATTTGGGTCCAGCTCAAAGCTATGCCATTCTACTTCCACATTGTCTTTGTGTTCATATTGCGCTAGTGCAGCTTCAAATTTACGCTTGCCGATGTAACAGAATGGGCAACGTACGTCAGACCAGATATCAACTTTCATCGTGCAAAGGTACGGGTAATAGATAGGATGATATTACTTACAATTAAATTTATAAGCCGGTTGATCAAATAAGCAATACTATCTGTAGTATTCACCCAAAAAAATAGATTACCATCTCGTCCCCAATATTGCTTTATCACTATAATGAAATCGACATTGGACAATTGCGCACTGCTGGTCTTTCCCTTTAGTCCCAGATATTTGGTAAACAAGGCGATGCTCACCTGTAATACGTCTGGACCAAAAGCCTTTTAAATTATGCCTCAAAGCTTCGGGTTTACCCATACCATGGAAAGGAGTTCTTTTTATTTCTTTTAACAACTCTCTAATCTTGGTGGCAGCCTCTTCATCATTATCCATCCAATATTCGAAATCTTCCCAGGCTTCAGGTGTAAAAACTAGATTCATACCTAGACTTTAGCTGGAACTTCGTCTTCTAGGGTAAACAATTTGGTATTGCC
This sequence comes from Pedobacter sp., assembly GCA_025351765.1. GTDB lineage: Bacteria > Bacteroidota > Bacteroidia > Sphingobacteriales > Sphingobacteriaceae > Pedobacter. The sequence goes on along the minus strand of JANXVH010000153.1, from coordinate 606 downwards.
TTGATTTAGATGGTCAATAGACTGTTCAAGACGTTTACGATTGGCATCAGTGGACATTAGATGTGAAGTTTCAGTAAGAGCATTATATTCTTTAATAGAAATTACCACAACAGCATCATTCTCATTATTATTTCGTGGAATAATTAGAAAATCTTCTGTTTCACTTACTTGATCAAAATAAGTTTTCATGTTCGTCCTCAGAGACGAAATAGTCACCGCCTTCATAATTACAGATTAAGTACATTCAAATGTACATCAAATTGTACGTGATTTAAAAATTAATGTTAGTAATTACATGGTAGCGTCATTATTAGTAGCATCGGACATTTTTTTCTATCCTCGTGTCTACATATATTCTTTACAATGCTTTCATTTCCCTTCATTTTAGTTTGAAAAAGCCCGTCTGGTTCAGTTTTTTGTGCCCGCCAGCAAAAGGGGCAAAAAAACATTCAAACTGGGGCAAAATAAACACCAAAACGTTTTTGATTATCAATTGATTTACATGGTATTTGTGCCCTAATTAAATATTTAAAAAAGGACACCGAATAGGCACATTTATATCAGTTTTATATGTATAAATTGGTATGAAAGAATATTAGAAAACAA
>JANXVH010000146.1 GCA_025351765.1 Pedobacter sp. | reverse complement strand
TACTATTTTGCTATCAGCCTTTACATTTTTGAACATAATAGGGTGTAATGTTTCGGCTGATGTATCAGACACAACTTGTAAAGTAACGTTTGAGTATTTTGTATAAATACGCTCTTGAACTTTACGGCCTTTAATTACTTTGTGGTCACGTTCGATAGTTGTATATTCTGATTTTTGAGCGATACCGATAACAGGTGTTTTATCGGCAGCACTACGGCCTTGCGAACCATCAATTTTTTTGTTAGCGTGGCGGTTTTTGTTTTTGCCACCTACGAAAGTTTCGTCAACCTCAATACCACCGTCTAATTGTGTAGCTTCATTGTTTGCTAACATTTCGCGGATGCGGTGTAATAAAAACCAGGCTGTTTTTTGAGTAATGTTTAAATCCCTGCTTAACTGTAAAGATGAAATTCCTTTTTTGTGAGCGGTACACAAGTACATTGCAGCAAACCATGTACGTAATGATATTTTGGTATTTTCAAATATTGTACCTGTAGTAACGGTGAATTTTTTGTGGCATTCTTTTGCTTTGCATTTGTAACCTCTGTTAGTGATGTAAGCACCAACGTTACCGCAATGAGGGCAAGCAGGCTCATTATCCCAGCGTGATGCGGCTAAATAAGTTACACAAGTTGTTTCATCTTTAAAGAAGTCTAAAACTTGTATCAGGGATTTAAATTGAGTTGCCATCGAGTTTATTTGTTTGCTTATACAAATATAATATTAATAACTTAATGGGACAAATTTATTTGAAAACAAACTGTAACTATTTCATTATTAATTTGTTATAATTATGTATATTTATAGTAGATAATCAAACGTTATACTATATATTTGTTAGTCATGATAAAATTTTCAATCAAAATAGATGATGAGTCACATTCTTTATCAAAAGAGAATGGAATCGATATTCGTGATATTGGGGGGTTGCTTGAATCTTTGTTTGATGCAATAGACAATGGAACTGGCAATAAAATTACGTTGGGGCAAATACGGGGTAATTGTTATGCTTTGGATTTCTATTCAAATGACACTGGATATTTAGATAACTTTATTTTAGTTCATAAGAATATCGAACAAATAGAGATTGGTGATTTGCAACCTGAAGAACAAAGGTACGCCACTAAACTAAAGTCTATATTAGGGCAAAAGTATTATTTAAAAGCTTATGACAATGACAATACCGAAGTAGCTGCAATTACTGAAATAGGAAAGAGGTCATCAATAGGATATTATTACACAACTGATGCCATTTACGGAATTGTAACGGAATTAGGTAGTCCAAGTTTAAGCGCAAAAAAACATATTTGTGTTGATGGCATACCTTATAAGGTTTATATTACTAAAGAGCAAGATTCAGAACTGAAAAAATATTATAGTACTCAAAAACTTAGAGTTGAAGTTTTGCAGAAAAGGTCTTCTTACGATGGGCATATCATTAGGTCTGAATTAGAATCATTTGTGCCAATATCGGATAAAACCTTATCCGACAATTTGGAAAGTGAGGGCTATATTGATTTTGAACTAATAAAGGAAACTAACAGTATAGAAGACATCCTAAACCGAATATATGCAAATAGATAATAAACCAATCAAGGACTGGAAAACAATACTTATTGATACATCTATAATTTGCGCGTTGTTTAGGGCGCAATATGAAATTGAAGATGCAGTGACGGTGTTTATAAATAAACTCATCAAGTATCTATCCAATTCAAAATCAAGTGACAATTCGGAACGAATATTTTATATTTCTACGATAACACTAAGTGAATTACTGACGAAAGAGCAAGATGAAAAAAAAGTTGCAAGAATTTTGTCGGTTTTAGATAGCACCAACGTTCAATTTAGAAGTTTTGATACTCCAACTGCTATCGCTTTTAATTTAGCATTAGCCGATAAACTACACAAAAGCGTATTAAATGCCAAAGCCGCTGAATTAGGGTGGAAAACCGGCGATTACATGAGTGCGAGGGAGTGGATAATAAAAGACTATATGATTGCCATGACTGGTGCTGTTAAGAAAGTTGATGTAATTCTCACTGCGGATAAAAACACATTTTATCCCCTTTGTGCAGATATAGATAGTTGTAATTGTGTTATCACATATCCTGAATTATTTCACCAAACAGATGCATTTATATTGGAGTACGACTATAAAAACGTTGATAATTTTATAAAAAAAGCGCCTTTCAAAACATTAAATCAAATAGAAGATGAAAAGCCTAAATTAGGCAAACAGGCGCAAATGTTTATTGTGCCAACCGACGAAAAACCATAAACAATATTCTTTTTGTCCCAACTCATATATAGTTACCTTATTTAATGCTAATAAAGGAAAATGTGTGAGACATTATGAGAAATCCACAAAAGGTATTAAACAGTTTAACAGAGCATAGCAAACTTCCAAACTATAAGTTTGAAAGGCTCTATCGTATTCTCTTCAATGAGGAAATGTATTATGTGGCGTATCAAAAAATCAATGCAAAGCCAGGTAATATGACAAAAGGCACAGATGGTCAGACTATCGACGAAATGAGCCTTTCCCGAATTGAAAAATTAATTGGTGCGATCAAAGATGAAAGCTACCAACCCCATCCATCAAGAAGGACTTACATACCGAAGAAAAATGGTAAGAAACGTCCTTTGGGGATACCGTCATTCGATGACAAATTAGTGCAGGAAGTAATCAGAATGATACTCGAAGCAATATATGAGGGAAGCTTTGAGCATACCTCACATGGTTTCAGAGCTCAGAGAAGTTGCCATACTGCACTTTTACAAGTCAGAAAGTCTTTCAACGGAGCCAAATGGTTCATAGAGGGCGATATTAAAGGTTTCTTTGATAACATCAATCACGATGTTCTGATAGGCATCCTGCAAGAACGCATCTCTGACGAACGATTTATCAGGCTCATGCGAAAGTTCTTGAATGCAGGATATATTGAAGATTGGGTATTCAACAGAACGTACAGCGGAACTCCACAAGGCGGTATTATTAGCCCCATATTAGCTAATATCTACCTTGATAAGCTGGACAAGTATGTAAAAGAATATATTCAAAACTTCGACAAGGGGGAGAAACGCAAATCAAACCGAGAACGCATCTTATGTGAATACGACAAGAGAAATGCTTTGAGTATGCTCAAAGCCGAAAATGATGTAACTAAAAGAAAGTTAATTGTCAAACAAATCAAAGCGACTGACAGAAAAAGAGCAATGATACCCAGTTGCGACGAAATGGACCCTGATTACAGGAAACTTAAATATGTAAGATATGCGGATGACTTTCTAATAGGAGTAATTGGCAGCTTGGAAGATTGCAAGCAAATTAAACAGGACATTACCAATTTCCTGAATGATAAATTACAGCTTGTACTATCTGAAGAAAAGACGCTGATAACCCATACGGAAAACCCAGCCAAATTCTTATCATTTGATATTACTGTAAGAAAATCCAATCAGACCAAAAGGGCTGCTGACGGAAAAATGAAACGAGTGTTTCATAAGAAAATTGTTATTAAAATTCCACCGGGCACCATTAAGAAAAAGCTATTAGATTACGAAGTTCTGGACATCCGGCTTCACAATGGCAAAGAACAATGGAAAGCTAAAAGCCGTCCGGGACTGGCGTTCAACGATGACTTGGAAATATTGAGCAAGTACAATTCCGAACTCATTGGCTTTTATAATTACTATTCTATCGCGCTAAATGTCGGAACAGTTAACACATTCAGCTACATCATGGAGTACAGTATGTATAAAACTTTTGCAAATAAGTTTCATTCAACTGTCCCAAACATCTGTAGAGAGTATAAGAAAAACGGAGTGTTCACTGTATCCTATACCAATTGGAAACGTGAACGACGTTATCGCACTTTCTATCAAGGTGGCTTCCGGCGAAGCATCGAAGCCAAAGAATCCTCTACTGACAAAACTCCCCACTACTTTCAAGTAGCTATGCGGACAAGCCTGATAGACAGGCTAAAAGCAAGAAACTGTGAAATGTGTGGCGAGATTGATGAACTTGAAATGCATCATATCAGGAAACTGAAAGACATCGAAAAGGGCAAACGCCCGTGGGAAGTCCACATGATTGCAAGAAAGAGAAAGACAATGGCTGTATGCCATGATTGTCATAGAAAGATACACAATGGCGAATAAACTGAAAATATTAGTGGAGAGCCGTATACGCTGGAAGGTGTACGTACGGTTCGGGGGCGAGTACATGGAAACCTACTATAAAGATATAGCAAGGCGCTGGGTACTTAGCCTACACTATATTATTACCCAGCCATTTATACTTCAGTTATTTCAGCTAATGAACCTTACCTTAAAAACGACAGATGCAGAGAACCCTGTCATATGGCTTCGGGGAATACCGAGATCAGACCTGACTGATGTCATTCGTAACCATGTACAGGAGGCCAGGAAGGCAAACAGAATCTTTGAAATAAATTAAAAAACGAGGTTGGATATTTTGCATTTAACTAATATTTTTAGTAAATTTAGCTATTGAAATGTTATGAAAACCGCTGTTTATTTTATTTTTTCCTGCTTTATTTCAACTGGAGCCTTGTTAGGAGCCCTGCATGCTAAGAACCCATTTCCGGCATTCGCAATAGCATTTGGAATCTGGGCACTATTTGTATGGGGTTACAACAGGCGCTCTAAGAAAGAAGCTGAAAGGCGATTCAGGGAAAGATTATTTGAAGATTACATGCGCCATAGGATCGGGAACGGCCGTCGTTAATTTTCATAGTAAGTTAAAAACAATTGCCAATTCATTACGTTAGGAGAGTCGGTAAGCATTCCTGCTTACCTTGTGATAAGGTTTAGGTGAAGGTCTCCAGGCAGCGAGTGCGAGGGGACCTTCGTATTTAAAAGCATTTCTGATCATAGATATATTTTAACTGGATCGATATTGTACCATCTTTTTATCTTTGCAAAATATGAGTTTACCTTTGCGCATTACATTTGGGGACATTGATTATACTTACAAAGTATTAAGTAAAGGGATCAATAAAGAAACCACGCAAATAAAAATCAGTCTTTTTAGCGAAGAGTTTACACTGATTCGTGATCAACGCAACGAGTGGGTTGCCGAAGAAACATCCATTGGCGATAATCAGGCCCTTTTAAGGGCCATTGGCCGTTCGCTTGCGTCGCGTTACAGGCTTAAATAATACCCGGATTCGCCAAAACAATAAAGTCCCTGTCAATTTTGACAGAGACTTTCCCAAAACATTTTCAATTTTAATTATTGTGCGTTCTTTTTTTCTGTCACTTCTTTGCGGATATCAGTAGCCAATACCTTTAATTCCTGCATGGCATTACGTAAGCGGGTACCCGCCGCTTTATTGCCTTTGTCATAAAAACTTGTAGCATCTGCTTCTGCCGCCGCTATCACTTCTTTTAATTTCTCGAATTTTTCCATTGTATTAATTTATTAAAAGGCGCAAATCTAATATTTATCTTCTGAAAAAAGATTGTACCGATAGGGCGGCTGTTCCTCTTTTGTCAAATTTATAAAGACCATTTTGTGGTTTTAAGAAGCATAAAGGGCATCTGCTTTTCGATTTTAGAGAAGGTAACTCATTTCACATCTTAAATTATTAACTTATGGAGGACGAAAGCATTGAAAAAGGCCGGATCACTCCTGAGAAAGCCTTAACCTTGTTACACAAAGGTGGAATGAATGTTACTAAAAAACAGGCAAAGGAAATTTTGGAACTACTAACGATTTTAGCTAAATTAGAGGTGAAGAGATATTTAAAAAAATGAAGACTGCAGATTTATACATTAGAGTAAGCACAGATGAACAAGCCGACAAAGGATATTCTCAACGCAGTCAGGAGGAGGTTTTAACGAAATATTGTGTACTTCGTGACATAAAAGTAAGAAACGTCATATTCGAAGACCATTCTGCAAAGTCATTTAAAAGGCCGGAATGGCAAAAATTGTTGATCCTGCTAAAAAAGAAGCGCGGACAAACTGATTTAATCCTCTTTACTAAATGGGACCGGTTTAGCCGTAATGCCGGCGACGCTTATCAGATGATTAGCTTATTGTCTGAATTGGGGGTCGAACCTCAAGCCATCGAACAGCCGCTGGATATTTCGATCCCGGAAAATAAATTAATGTTGGCCATTTATCTGGCTCAACCTGAAGTAGAAAATGACAGGAGGGCTTTAAATACCTTTTTTGGAATGCGAAGAGCACGCAAGGAAGGCCGTTGGATGGGGCATGCACTAATTGGATATGCAAACAGGATTGATGAAAGGGGGATGAAATATATCACCCCATTGGAACCACAGGCATCAATAATGCGGTGGGTTTTTGAACAACTTGCAACCGGAGATTATTTTATTGACCAGATTTGGCGTGAAGCAAGAGACAAGGGGCTTGCAATGGGAAGGAAGAATTTTTGGAGAGTTATTCGGAATCCTGTTTACTGTGGAAAGATTTTTATACCGAAATACAAGGATGAGGAGGCTCATTTTGTTCAGGGACAGCATGAACCTATAATTTCCGAAAGCTTGTTTTACCAGGTGATGGATGTCCTTGATGGAAGGAAAAAAAAGCATCAGATAAAAATTCGTTCAATGGAGGAATTACCTTTAAGGGGCTTTCTGATATGCCACAAATGCGGCCAGATGCTGACAGGTAGCGCCTCGAAAGGTAAAAACCAGTATTACCATTATTATCACTGTAATTCTACATGTGGCGTCAGGTTTAATGCCAAGACGACCAACGAAAAGTTTCTGGATCTTCTTAAAAAACATTCAATCGACCCCGGAACAGGTTATCTGTATAAAGAATTGATTGTTGAGGCCTATGAGACAGAAAGTGGACATGATAAGAAATTATTTGCTCATCTCAAGAAACAACTCATGGAGTACAATATAAAAATTGATAAGGCAAGAGACCTTTTAATTAAAGGAGATCTTGATGGCAGCGACTTCAAAAAAATAAAGGGTGATTGTGAGAGACAAGTGTCAATTATCGAGGGTAAATTGTTTGAAATGTCAGGTAAAAAAGAAGGTATAGGTCCGCTACTTGATAGGGCAATGAAAAATATTGCAAAATTGCCAATTTTGTACCAACTCGGTGATTCTGAGGCTAAAAGGAATATAGTGTGTTCGATGTTCCCCGAAAAATTGACTTTTGACGGTGAGCAACATCGAACACCTCGGGTAAATGAAGCAATCGGCGTTTTTGATAGCGTAAAGGCTGTTTTTGAGCAAAAAAAAGACCGCAAAACAGGTGTTAAATCTGATTTGCGGTCGCAGGTGACCCGGGAGGGGTTCGAACCCTCGACCCACTGATTAAGAGTCAGTTGCTCTACCGGCTGAGCTACCGAGTCGTGGTAAAGACGGGCTGTCTTAAACGGGATGCAAATAAACGCTTTTTTAGCTATAAATAAAGTGTTTTGGGTAAAAATTAATTCAATTAGCAAAGAACATAAAATAGAGATTTCAACATGCGTCAGGTTTAAGTGCGTCACTAAGTGCGTCAGTTAAGCCATTTTTATGTTCAAATCTTGCGTCAGTAACCAAAATACCGAACCCAAAATCGTAACCAGTAGATGCCTAAAAAATAGGTCATACGTCATGTATTATTCAAATGGGATAAGGTATCGTTTATATAGCGGTGCTAACCTCAACATCCCAATCTATCCCAATAAAGCAACCTCAGTAGCAGAAAGAAATAAGTTATTAAGCAAGCTCCTATTTGAGATTAATAAAAGCTTGGAAACTGGATATATTTCGGAAGTAATTTCTAAGATTGAGCCGAATAAGGTAGAGAAAATCATAATAACCAAAACCACTGAACAAGCTTTTCGGGATGTTGAATACGCAAAGATGACAAGTCCATTAAGCTATGACTACAAAAAAGAACTAAAACGACTTGTTGATGATTTCCTTAAATTTCTCACTAAGGATGAAAAAGCCGACGACATTAAAAACCTCGAACAACAACGGGTTGAAGACTTTTTAAACCAACACAAAGCAACCAGCACTTACTACATGGGGCGGCGTAGAATGTTAAGTGTGTTCTTTGCTGAATTTATAAGGAAAAAACTTATCACCGATAATTTAAGTAAGAACGCACCGAGGCTAAAAACAAAGGCGGCTCTACATAAAATTTACACTAAAGAGCAATTAACAACTATCCTCCAATTTCTTAAAGTCAATAACGAAGACCTATATATTTGCTGCTTACTTGCGTACTGTTGCATGTTACGCCCACATCAAGAAATTAGGCTTTTAAGAATGAAACACTTCAACGATAGTTTTACTTCAATATCGCTATCAGGGGCAGAAAATAAAAGCGGTCGGGTTAGAGTGGTATCAATACCTGAATACCTGCAACCCCTAATAAAACAAAGGTTACAATCAGTACACGACCCTGAAATCAACCTGTTTACGCTAACCCAATCAACGTATAATGATTATTACTTTAACTTAATTTGGTCAAGGTTAAAACCCGCAATGTATAAGCAAGGCATACTTCAAAAAGACCAAACGATTTACTCATTTCGTCATACCGCCGCCGTCGATGTTTATAACAGGACTAAAGACATTCACATAATTCAACAGTTGATGGGACACTCAACCATGATAGTAACCTTGAATTATTTGAGAGGATTAGGTGAGTTGAATAGTCAGCAATTAAAGGATGCTTTGCCTGTTCTACACTTAGACTAAGCCCCTTCCCCCTGTACAATCCCCACGGGTATCCGGGTATACCACCCCCGCCGAAGGGGGCCCGGTTATTCCAGAGCGAGTTAAAACGACAACTGCCACTCAAATGTGAGTAGAAACAAAAGTCTTTTTAAAAACACGACCAGTTTATTAAATTATAAAGTTTGCTTCAAAATTTTTTTTTGAAAAAATCATTACATTAATTAGCGTTGTGGTATGATTACCCTCGACTAAATAATTTCTAATAAATTCCATCAATTAAAATAACTTAGCTTACTTGAACTATTCAGAACAGAACCGTCTCCTTTATTATTTAACGAACTGAAAATGAGCTTTAATAAGATACTTGACAAATACAGAAAAATATCATTTTCAGAACGGGATAAGGGTAATAGGTTTGAAAGGTTGATGCAAGCATACCTTCAAACAGACCCTAAGTATTCTTACTTATTTAAAAAGGTTTGGTTGTGGAACGAATTTACGGGTAAACGAGACTTAGGTAGCGGCGATACAGGAATTGATTTAGTTTCGATGACGCACGACGGCGATTATTGGGCAATACAGTGTAAGTGTCATCAAGAGAGTTCAATAATTGATAAACCTGCCGTTGATTCATTCCTTTCAACTTCAAGCCGTAGGTTTAAAGACGAAAACTTGGAAACTACTGGCTTCGCTCATAGACTTTGGATTTCAACGACTAATCATTGGGGTACAAATGCCACCGAAGCAATAAAAAATCAACATCCTCCGGTTACGAGAATTAACTTATCTGATTTACAAGATGCTCCGGTTGATTGGACAAAATTAGAAGAAGGCGTTCATGGTGAAGGGTCTCGTTTGGCAAAGCACCCCATCAAAGCGCATCAAAAAGAAGCATTACAAAAAACAAACTTGCACTTTACAGCAAATGACCGGGGTAAACTTATTATGGCTTGCGGTACTGGCAAAACATTTACGTCCTTGCGAATTGCTGAGAATGAGACTAAAGGCAAAGGGCTGGTACTGTTTTTAGTGCCTTCTATTGCTTTAGTTGGGCAAACCCTAAGAGAATGGTCAGCACATGCGATGGAGCCAATTGACGCTATTTGTATTTGTTCCGACCCCGAAATAAGCCGAAAGAAAACACAGCATGATGATAGCGATGGTTTTAGTGTGGTTGATTTAGCTTTGCCAGCCTCGACTAACGTAAATGAAATTATTCATCAATTTAATCAAATAAAGGTTGGTGGTAGCAAAGGGCTGACGGTCGTTTTCTCTACTTATCAGTCAATAGAAGTTATATCAAAGGCACAAAAAGAACTAAAGAAGTTAAGTGATGGCTTTGATGAATTTGATTTAATTATTTGCGATGAAGCACACCGTACTACCGGAGTATCATTAGCCGGGGAGGATGAATCAGCATTTACAAAAGTCCATGACAACACTTTTATAAAGGCAAAGAAGCGGCTTTACATGACCGCTACGCCACGTTTATACAGCGATGATACTAAGAGCAAAGCAGCACAAGCCGAGGCGGTTTTATGCTCTATGGACGATGTGAAATTATATGGTGACGAAATTTATAGGATAGGTTTTGGTGAAGCTGTTGAAAGAGACTTACTTACTGACTATAAGGTTTTGATTTTAACACTTAGCGATAAGGATGTTCCGCCAGCTATACAAAAAATGATAGCCGGGTATGAAAGTGAAATTAACACAGATGATGCTTCTAAACTAATTGGTTGTATCAATGCTTTATCTAAGCAAATTTTGGGTGATGAAGGTATTATTAAAGATACTGACCCTAACCCGATGCGCAGGGCTGTGGCGTTTTGCCAAAGCATAGCCGCCTCAAAGAAAATTACGGAGACATTTAATTCTACGACCGAAGTTTATACAAGCTCTCTGCCCGCCGAAAAGAGAGAGCAAATGGTTTCGGTATCATCTGAACATATTGACGGCACAATGTCGGCTCCCAAACGGGATGAATTACTTAGTTGGTTAAAGGCTGAGACAGAAAATAATGATTGCCGAATACTTACAAACGTACGCTGCCTAAGCGAAGGGGTTGATGTACCTTCATTGGATGCGGTAATGTTCCTTTCCGCAAGAAATTCTCAGGTAGATGTAGTGCAATCCGTTGGACGGGTGATGCGCCGGGCACCCGGTAAAAAGTACGGTTATATTATAATTCCGGTTGTTGTTCCGTCCGATATAGAAGCCGACAGGGCACTGGATGACAACGAACGATACAAAGTAGTGTGGACTGTTTTGAATGCCTTACGTGCCCACGACGACCGCTTTAACGCCACTGTAAATAAGCTCGAACTAAACAAAAAGCGACCGGAACAGATTTTAGTTGCTAAGCCCGAATATACGTTTGATAATGAAGGTACTCCAATGTTGGCTGAACCGGAAGAACCTTACGGCAACGGGACTGCCAATAGTAATGACATTCGCAATCAGTTGGCTATACAATTTGAGCAATTACAAAATGTTGTGTTCGCAAGAATGGTGCAGAAAGTTGGCGACCGAAGATATTGGGAGCAGTGGGCAAAAAACGTCGCTGAAATTGCTGAGCGCCAAGTAGAGCGTATTAATCGTTTAATTAATGAAGACATTACCCATAAAAAAGCTTTTGCTGATTTCCTAAGCGGCTTACAAAAGAATATCAACCCAAGCATTTCTCAACAAGAAGCCGTTGAAATGCTTTCGCAACACATCATCACTAAACCGGTATTTGAAGCTCTTTTTGAAGGATATTCTTTTGTAAAAAATAATCCTATTTCAGTATCCATGCAAACCATGCTTGATTTGCTTGAAGCTCAAAATATCGAACAGGATACGGAAACGCTTCAAAAGTTTTATGATTCTGTTAAAATGCGAGCATCTGGTATTGACAATGCCGAAGGTAAACAACGCATAATTATTGAATTGTACGATAAATTTTTCAAGTCGGCATTTCCTAAAATGGTTGAGAAATTGGGTATCGTTTACACTCCTGTGGAGGTGGTAGATTTTATCATTCATTCAGTAAATGACGTTTTAAAAAAGGAATTTGGCAGAAGTATAAGTGATGAAAATATTCATATACTCGACCCTTTTACTGGTACAGGTACTTTTATCACCCGTTTACTTCAAAGCGGGTTGATTTCGACAGAAGACTTAAAACGTAAATATCAACATGAAATACATGCTAACGAAATCGTTTTATTGGCTTATTATATCGCTGCCGTAAATATTGAAAATGCTTTTCATGATGCGGTAGGCGAAACGGAGTATGCAGCGTTTGACGGTATTTGTTTGACAGATACATTTCAGTTAGGAGAAACAGATGGAAATTACATACTTCATAAAGATATGTTCCCTCAAAACTCTGAACGGGTTGCAAAACAGAAAGCGGCACCTTTAAGGGTAATAATTGGAAATCCACCGTATTCAGTTGGGCAGAAATCAGAAAATGATAATGCACAAAATCAGAAATATGAAAAACTGGATTCGAGGGTCGAGTTTACTTATGCAAGAGGTAGCAAAGCAACTTCTGTAAAAGCGTTATACGATTCATACATTAAAGCATTTCGTTGGAGTACTGACCGCTTAGACCCTGAACATGGTGGCATTATCTGTTTTGTTTCAAACGGTGCGTGGATAGATGGAAACGGGATGGATGGCTTTAGGAAAAGTTTAGAAGATGAATTTTCGTCTGTTTACGTTTTTAATTTAAAAGGGAATGCCCGAACGAGTGGAGAATTAAGGCAAAGGGAAGCTGGAAACGTCTTCGGTTCTGGCTCTCGAACCCCTATATCGATTACGCTGTTGGTGAAAAATCCCTTAAAAGCAGGGCAGAAAACTCTTATAAAATACCAAGAAATTGGTGATTATTTAAACAGGGACGAAAAGTTAAAATTGATAAAAAACCTTGAAGCTTTTAATAATCCTTCTTTAGATTGTAGAATAATCTCACCAAATGCACATGGAGATTGGATAAGCCACAGAAATAGCAAATTTGATACGCTGGTACCAATGGTGCCCCAAACTAAATTTGATTTAAAGTCGGAATCATTTTTCACGACGTACTCATTAGGAGTAAATACAAGTAGAGATGCATGGTGTTATAACTTTTCTAATAATAAGTTAGGCAGAAATATGTCTAAAACAATTGAATTTTATAATAATCAAGTCACACAGTTAAGAGCAGCGAGAAAGACAACTCCCCAATTAACAATCGATGAATTTATAGATATAAATCCGTTAAAAATCAGTTGGGATGCTGGTGTTAAAACGACGCTTAACGCATTAAAACCGTTAATATTTGATTCTAATAAGATAGTTTGTAGTTCCTATAGACCGTTCTGTAAACAGAATTTATACTTTGATAGTGTATTAAATGCAAGGCATTATCAGAACACAAAAATATTCCCCCCAAGGGATAATGGCAACATTGTAATATGCATCTCTTCTGTTGGAGCAAGCAATGGGTTGTCATTACTAATAAGTAATAATATAGCAAACCTACATTTTAATGGAGATACCCAATGCTTTCCTTTATACCATTACGAAGAACGGCAACAGCAAACACCGGGTCTTTTCGACTCGACAGGCAACAGCGAGTTTATTAAACGTGACGGTATAAGCGATTTTATATTAAAAAGAGCAATAGAGGTCTATGGTAAAACTGTAACTAAAGAAGATTTATTTTATTATGTGTATGGCTTTTTACATAGTCCTGATTACCGGAACCTATTTGCTAACGATTTAAAAAAAATGTTACCACGTTTACCATTAGTTGAAGATGTCCGGGACTTTTGGAAGTTTAGTAAAGGTGGAAGAGTTTTAGCCGATTTACATTTAAACTATGAGAATGTGCCACCGCTTGAAGGAGTAATTGTGGAAGGCGTAGATAGTGGCTTTTTTAAAGTTGAAAAAATGCGTTTCCCTAAAAAAAATCAAAAGGAAACCATTTTTTATAATAGTAAAATCTGTATTGAGAATATTCCAGCCCAAGCTTACCAATATATAATAAACGGTAAAAGTGCTATCGAATGGATAATGGAGCGGTATGCTATTACTACCCACAAAGACAGCGGCATAATTAATGACCCTAATGATTGGTGTGATGAAGTCGGCAATCCCCGCTATATTTTAGACCTACTATTGAGCGTAATCAACGTAAGTGTGCAAACTGTAAAGATTGTTGAAACCTTGCCTATTGTTAATTTCGATTAAATCTGTTTATCGCTTTCAAGCGCAAATCGTGGAACGTAGCCCGACTTGTATAATTCACTTAAAATAGTCGGTCGACTTTATGTAACAAAAAAGTTGCAATTGAATTCCTGTTTTCTAAATGTCTAAAAAGTGCGATTCTGAGCTCTCAGAGCACTTTTTCGAGCCTTAAAACTAAATTTAGTTTTAAGAAAAATAGTCTTTGTTTTTAGCGAATTTTCGCTATATATATGCAGCTATTATGAAAAAAATAGCGAAAAACGATGAGACTTTACAAGGTAAAAACCCATCAAATGAAACCCTTCCTTTTAGCGTCGACACTACTGTCTTCACTAAAAAACCCACACAAAAAGAAATAGAACAATTACGCTGGCATCCCACCTCTGGTTCAATACTGGATGTGTTAAAACACGCTGCATCCGGCAGGGCGTTTACTTGTGGCGTGTTTCATGACAATCACCGTAAGTCGGAGAAGCTTATCAAACAACAAATCTTTGCTGTAGACTTTGATGGAGGTATGACCCTAAAAGAAGCAGAAGCTATTCTCAAAGAATACAACCTTTCGTATAACGGAGGGTACTATAGTTTTAGCCACTCTTACAAAGTTGAAAAGTTCAGGTTACTTTTTGTATTCGATGGGGAAGTGCACGACCATATTGTCGCAAAGGAGATTTTAAGTGGATATTCCGCTCCATAGTATACCAGTGATTCCGAGGCAAAGTGGACCAGTGATTCCGAGGCAAAAGGGACCAGTCAATAGATAAGAGGTTGCTAGAAGATCACGGTGGAAGGCTGTTTTTTCCATCGGTTATCTTGTA
>JANXVH010000144.1 GCA_025351765.1 Pedobacter sp. | reverse complement strand
CAGCAAACCCGTTGCAGCTAAAAAAAATGCACCTACGCAATAACTTGCCACCTCTGCACCAGCTTCCCTATGTTTGATTATCCAGGGAATAAATGCTTTATTCAATTCCACAACCTGTAGCGGATCTCCGGCAGTAGAGGGTATTACGATCAGATCAGTTTTCTTGACTGCATCTATCAAAACATCAGGCTTAATGGTGAACTGATTATTTTGTTGACTGACGGATAGCGACAGCCCTACCAATTCGATTTCAAACATTGCCAGCTTGCCCTGCCGTTTCAATAATCCATTAGCATGAGAAAAAAGCTGTTTGGTGCTTTCAATATTAGAAATACTGGTTTGGCCAAGTGGAACTATAATAGATATGTGCATCATTTAACTAAATTAGGAATTATGTCGCAAATACCCCTATTGTTGGTATGATTATACCCATAAATGCGCTGAAATGAACTGTAGATTTGTTATTATAAATTAATCAAACAATATGAAAGCAATCAATCTATACATCAATTTTAACGGCAAATGTCGAGAGGCAATGAAATTTTATCAGGCATGTTTAGGCGGTGACCTCGAATTACAAGAAGTTAAAGGTTCACCAATGGAAGAACATTGGGCTGGGGCTAAAGATGAGATACTTCATGCTTCATTAATAATTAACGGCAAGCAAGTATTAATGGCATCAGATATGTCGGATCAGTTAGGCTATACGAAAGGTACTGATTTTGCATTGACTTTAACTTGTGACAGTGAAGACGAAAATTATAGGTTATTCGAAAAATTAGCCCAAGGAGGCAGAATACTTGACCCAGTAAAGAAACAATTTTGGGGTGCTGTATTTGGAACGCTGCAAGATAAATTTGGTATCAAGTGGATGCTGAATTATTCTGAGTAATTTAAATGTATCCGTGTCGCCTAATCTTATTACCTATCCATCTCGTCCTAACGGCAGAAATTTCTAAAATAAAATTAAAATAAATTTGCGCAGTTAAATAACTGCATTATATTTGCAGTCATATAACTGCATAAATTATGGAAACCCGTAGAGATGTATTTCAGGCTATAGCTGACCCAACGAGAAGAGCGATATTAGGGTTAGTGCTTTTGCAGGCAATGACACCAGGCACTATTGCTGAAAACTTTAACTCTTCAAGACAAACGATTTCAAAGCACATTCAAATTCTTACTGAATGTGAATTATTGAATCAAGTACAATCAGGAAGAGAAATTTTTTACCATTTCAACCCAAATAAAATGAAAGAAATAGCAGAATGGCTGGAGCCTTATCGTAAAATGTGGGATAATAGGTTTAACGCGATCGATGACTTATTGAACGAAATGCAAAACAAAAATACAGACGAAGAAAATAGTTAAACAATGCTAAATCAAAATTAAATGAATAAACAAATGTATCCATGCTTATGGTTCGATGGTCAAGCCAGGGCTGCAGCAGATTTTTACTGCATCATCTTCCCAAACTCAAAAATTATTAATGATTCAGGAATGGTTGTAAATTTTGAACTCAATGGAGAATTTTTCATGGGTTTAAACGGAGGTGATAACTTTAAATTTAACGAAGCCGTTTCTTTTGTCATCCCTTGTAAGGATCAAGAAGAAATCGATCACTATTGGTACAATCTTATTGCAGATGGTGGCCAAGAAAGCCAGTGCGGCTGGTGCAAAGACAAGTATGGGTTATCCTGGCAGGTGGTACCAGCCATTTTAGGAGAATTAATGTCAGATCCTAATAAGGGACAACGTGTTGTACAAGCATTTATGAAAATGAAAAAGTTCGATATCGAAGCGTTAAAAAATGCTTAAGCTGATGAAAAGAAATAAAATAATTTACTGGATAAGCACGGGACTGTTCTGTGCTTTCCTTTTATTAACCAGCATTTCATACCTCACCGATCCCAGTTTTGTAAACATATTTAAACATTTGGGATTTCCCCAGTATTTCCGGGTAGAATTGGCCATTGCAAAAATTTTGGGTGTTTTAATCCTGCTTATCTCCCGATTACCCTCAAGGTTTAAAGAATGGTGTTATGTCGGTTTTGGAATTACATTAATCTCGGGAATGATCGCGCATATTAATAGTGGTGACTCGGTCGGTTACATCTTCAATGTTATTTTTTGGTTTATACTTTTAATAATTTCCTATATATACTGGCACAAGAAAATCACCGAAGAAGCAAGTTCTGCAACTATCTAGGTTTTATAATTAAAACAAATATGGCAAAGCAAATAGAAGTTACTAAAATATTTAACGCACCGGTTGAAATGGTTTGGCAGGTTTGGGTAGCCCCTGAGTTGGTTAAGCGCTGGTGGGGACCAAAGAATTTCGTCTCGCCCGTGGCAAAGATGGATTTTCGTGAAGGCGGAAAATCGTTGGTAAGCATGAAAGCACCGATAGAAATGGGTGGCCGGGAGTGGTATTCTATCTGGGCTTATGAAAAAATTATTCCGTTCCAATTAATAGAATTCATCCAAAGCTTAGCTGACAAAGACGGTAATAAAACTGACCCGGTAAAAGTAGGTATGCCTGCTGATTTCCCTGTAGATATTAAAACAGTTGTTACGTTTAAAGCAATTGCAAATAATCAAACAGAAATGACGGTTACTGAATATGCTGAATTTGCTTCGATAAGTAACTTCGCACAAATTGGTTTAGAACAAAGCTTGGAAAAGATGGCTGCGATTTTTGTTCAAGCAATCTAGCTATAATTTTATAAGCGTAACGATGACCTATAGAAATGTTTTTGACTTGGTTCAAGATAAAAACGGTTTCTTCAAAAGTTTAAGCAATGAGAAAATTGATAATGCAACAATGGGTTTCTTTAGATGGTTATGTTGCTGATAAAAATGGAAGCCTCGATTTTTTTAGCGCACATGGTGGCAATG
>JANXVH010000132.1 GCA_025351765.1 Pedobacter sp. | reverse complement strand
AGCAATGTCTATGTATTATGAGTGGTGCATTTACATTAAAGAATACGACAATATCGGCCTGATCATACCTATAGAGCCCGAGATACTCTCTGAACTTTATAAGACTTCATTGATCAAGTTCGAGAGTAAAAAGCACATGGTTCATTTTGTCAAGGAGCATTATCGCCGGAAAGCGGCAGAACCAGGCGCGGATTATTCTGTCTTTGTCAACCGCTATTTAAGAGGTGAGCATAGGTTTGATTACCGGGGATTTTATGCAGAGGTGATCCCGCCGAAATATGATCTGCTCCGGGCGCGTACCAGGAAAAAATTCGTCAATGGATTAAAGTGATTTCGTCAAAATTGAAATACCTGCATTACATTTACAAATCTTATGAAGCTGAAAAAGAAAAAGAAGAACGTTGCTTCACCGAAAAGGACTACCCTCAAACGGCCTCATCGTTTACAATCTGCAAAAAGTTGGATCAGCACTTATGCAGGCAAAAATATCGTTAGGGGTTATGCAAAGCATTTTCGGGTCGACTTGGTTTGTTCCATTACAGAACTTCGATTGCTTGGTATCGCCGTAAGTGAACAGTATGAACAAGCGGTAAAACAAATCCTGGAAAATCGGGCTGCACAAAAACGATTGAAGCAGGAAGAAAACGAAATGGATTCCGAAGGTCTTTTCGGCGGTTCTGACGCCGATTTTGCTTTTATCATTGGTTATACCAGCGGCGGGGCACCCTATGGCGCTCGGTGGGAGGATATGCCTTAAAATGATGATATGTCGCACTAACTTTTACACGCTTATTAATACGCTAACCATTACAAATTTTTACCCCAACAGCAGGATTTTAAACTATCTAGTTAAAACCAGTTGCTAATAATCTCCCTCAATGTCTGTTCCGGGATGATTTAACCTCGATAGCTACCTTTTTAAGGAAGTTATCCGCTAGGTTACCGATAGCGTCCGGTAGTCACCGGTCGCATTAAACATAATCCTATCTCCCATGTCTATTGAAATAATAACTAAAGATGATTTCGACGCTTTTCGAATAACATTACTGAATGATATCAGAAATTTGCTGACCACCAAGCCGGACGATCGTAAAGAATGGCTGAGATGCGCCGATGTCAGACGTATACTAAAAGTCTCAACAGGTACCGTACAAAATCTAAGGATTAACGGTAAACTTAAATCACAAAAAGTAGGCGGGATCCATTTCTATCAATTATCCGACATCGAGAAAATGCTCAATGGAAAACGCGGTTGATATGTTATTGGGATCGTCAGTAACAGCCCGGTTGTATTCAAGGATTATCGACGATAACCGGGTAACCGTATGGCACATCAGCCTTTATATGAGTATACTCAATTTATGGAGCCAAGAAGGTTACAAAAACCAAGTAAAGATAAAACGTGAAAACTTAATGATGTTAGCCCATTTCAAAAGTATTACCACTTATCACAAATGCATTAACCAACTTCAGGAGTTTGGCTATATTAATTATAAGCCAACCTACGATTATTACGATGGGAGTGCTGTCGAAGTTGTAAAATAAAAAAAAGAGCTAATAATGAATGTTCCGGCATACTGAAACCAGGTATCAGTGATACTTTCATAAATTAATACATTTCATCGACAGCATAGATATAAAAGGGTTGATGATTTGTGTAGCCGGGCATCAATATCATAATATCGCCAAAAACATGGCCGTTGCCCAACTGATCCTTGTATTTACTGCTCATCAGGGTGGCGCACTTGTAGAAGAATTCAGGGTCGTTACGGTAATGGCGTTTGACAGCCAGGGCAACGACCGGCAGCAATTGCTGGTCGTCGATCTCCCATGCCAATTCAACCGGCAGACCGTCCTGTATGCTTAGTTTTTCGCATAGAAGTTCAAAATGCTGATGGGCATTGTCCATTTCGGCAGCGTATCGTTCATGCTTGTCATAAATGCCTGCCTGATGTTCCCAATAAGTCTTCCAACTTTCATAAAGATCGATCAGAAAATCGTCCTTAAACGGATCCATATTTACCAGGAAATCGTTCCATAAGCCGGCGGGAATTTCAGTGAATAATAGGTCATGGCCTGAGGTGAACCATTCTTCATAATCCGCCGCCAAGTCCTTGGAATGCGATATCCGGTAAGTCGCATACTTAAATTTAGCTAACGCATGGTGCCCATCGGCCCGCAGTTCAAAATCACCATCAACGGAATTGGTGAACCGGGCAAATGCTTCAACATAAAACTCTTTCACAAACTCCATTTATTTCGGCAGCTTAACTGGTCCCAAATCCAGATCGGGATTATTCAGGATAAAATTGAGATAAATATGGCAGGCAGTCAGAAGATCCGAATGGCTAGCCTGAGGATCCTCCGGCACAACCTTCATACACGCATAGCGGAATTTTTGACCTTGTCCAGGTGTGAGTTTAACACCGCGCTTTTCTAATACCTCCCTGTACAATTCTTCTTCTATCTCCATGCCTCAAAAATACGAATATAGTATTTGACTCCGCAGGCCTTAACTATTGTCTAATACCTCTCAGTACTGCCGCCCGGCAGTGCTAACCTTCCTCATCTTCCATAAAAGCGGAAGGCGTAAAACCATTTTGGTCTTACGCCTTCCGCTGATTTAAATCACGTTGGTAACATTCTTTTCCTTCCTAATTTTCTCTGTAGTCTGCCCATATCCTCACTGACTTTAAGATCAAGTGTCTTAGCATAATGCTGCGTTTGTTTTATCGTAGCATGCCCTAGCATTTTCGAAACGGTTTCTATTGGAACACCATTGCTTAGCGTAACCGTCGTAGCAAACGTATGCCTGGCAATGTGGTAAGTGAGCTCCATTTTGATGCCGCAACAGTCCGCAATTTCCTTCAGATAGGAGTTCATTTTCTGATTTGTCAACACGGGCAAAACCACACCGTCGGCAACACATTTTGGATGATGGTCATACTTATTAATAATTTTCTTTGCATCGTTCAATAGCGGTATTCTTGAGAGCGCGTTAGTCTTCTGCCTGTTTATAAAGATCCAAAGTTCGCCGTCCACACCTTTCTGAATGTCGGTCCTTTTTAGGTTTTTGACATCTACATAAGCAAGTCCGGTATAGCAGCTGAAGAGGAAAATATCCCTAACATTACTTAATCTTACATTTTCAAAGTCCTTCTCAGCGATACGCCTTAACTCTATGTCTGTTAGTGCTGTTCTTTCCAAAACTTTCCGGGTCAGTTTGAAGTTGGAAAAAGGATCACCCGGAAGCCATTTATTCTTTACGCAGATCAAAACTATCTTTTTGAAATTAACCAGATATTTCATGGTGGTGTTATGATCACAACGCCGAACTGTTTTTAGCCAAAATGCATATTGTGATATAAACTCGTGGTCAAGGTCCTTGATATCCTTGTCATTAGTACCATACTTCCACTTAATAAAATCTCTGGTGTGATTATAGGAAATATTATAGCGCTGCATGGTACTGGCGGCAAAGTCAACCCCTTGCAAAGCCTTCATCTGTGCGTTATGAACGCTGAAAACTTCTAAAATTTTCTTACGGCTTTCGACATTTCCCGTCAAAATATCCTTGAGAGCCTGGGCCGAAACCTCTTTATTCGCTTCTATCAGCGATCTCTTTGCTTGAAAAATTTGTAATTCCAGTGCATCCAGGAAATAATTGAGTTCTCTTACATCTTCCCTGGTTCCATCAGCCCGGGCTGATGACGGGTTCCACTTGGCAGACTCGCATTTTCGCTTGGAAGACAGTTCAACAGATTTACCATCTACTGTGATTTTAAGGTAAATGTAAAGGGGGCCTTTTTTTTGACTTTTGGACTGTTTTAAGTAAAAGAGCAGCCCGAAACTTTTTTCTAACATAAACTAACATTTAAATGGTGAAACAAATGTCGGCTTAGATCATCATCCACACAAGATGTCCACCTCGTGGATATCTTCATTATCAACTATTTACGTTGTTTTCATTGCGTCTTTTTTCCGGTTTGAAATGACGCAATGAATGACGCAATAGAATTATGTGTTTTAGTGCGAGTTTTGGTAAAGTACAGAAACGAAAAAG
>JANXVH010000131.1 GCA_025351765.1 Pedobacter sp. | reverse complement strand
GGCCTATCGTGGCAGAATCTGGCTGAATACCTGGTGTTAATTCCATGTCAGCTTGATCTTTGGTAAGGCCGGCACCTATATGTATTGCTTCGTCTTTCTGATTTTGGGTTTCCATCTGCACCCGCTCGGCCAGGTTACCGTTTCTCCGTGCATTGGCGTAGGCCATTGTATCTTTAAGTTGTCTGTCAAACTCAAATAATTCGTCAAACAAAGTTTCACCACATTGTTTAAAAGCCACCCGGTCAAACTGTCCCATCTTTTTAGAATGATCTTCATTCTTCCCCCTTGATGTATTCATCGGGCTAAGCTTGATTTTGTTGGTCGCATCTTTCCTGCTGACAATGACCTGTACATGCATCTGCTCGCCCTCCTTATGATCTCCCCGCTTTTTGGTGCCCTGTTTAACTTCCGGGTCATTATGGGTGTAATAACGGTAGTTTTCCAGCTTCCCAAACCAGATCAAATCTTCGTGGCTGTTAATACCCTCCCGTTTAAAATTCTGTGCGTAGGCATCCATCACCCTAACAGCAAACCCTTTCATCTGGGCTTTGGCACCATCCTCGCCATATTGCTCCTTTAAAAAAGCAATCTCTTTTTGGCTGGGGCTGATATTAAGCAGGAAGAATTTCGCGTCGTCCTTACCCAACTTAGCGATATTGTTATCTATTGTCCGCATAGCAACGTATGGATCTATTCTGACATGTTGCCCATTGAACCAATATTCGGGTTCATCCTTATTATAAATCCGGTTCTCTTTTTCCAGGTAATAAACCAGTCCGCTGCTGCTGCCCTTGTTAGCCGCTTCTTTATTATCGGTAATATTGATAAACATAAAGTCGATTCGTTATAATAACCTGATCTGCTCTTTGGTAATAGCGATCAGTTCATCTTTTTCCCTGCCCGGTGTCATCATACCAAAAGCCTCCCTGGATCTGATATAACCATCCAGGATAAACAGGAACTGTTCTTTCAGATTCTCCTTACTTTTCATAACCTTCAGGATCGCATCCACTACGCGGGCTACTTCCCCAAACGCTTTGGCGTGGCTTTGCAGGTTATTTAACACATCCACATTATGCTTTAGCACTTCGGAATTAAAGCGGTCGATGATCTTTCCCTGTGATTGGGAAACCCTGTCCATCTCTGTTTTGATGGGAATGAGCAGCATAGTTTCCTGTGCCCTAATAAAACCGATGTATTGTTGATGGTTCTTCATCAGCGCATTTTTTAACAGTTCATCATTCAGGTCTATAGGATCTTTCTTGCTTTTATAGAAATAATCGACCATCTGAATAAAAAGGAGACGCTTTGTCCGCCCCAATTTAAGGGCGATCTTTTCAAACTTCTGGTCCACCACAATGGGGTATCGTACTGATCTTACATTAATATCTTCCATCACTTCATTTTATTTGTTGGCATAAGGCTGTACAGACCTATATGCCTTTATATAACTATACAGGATACTGCCAAGTATCCTGTTTTCTTCTTTTTTGCCGGTAAAACGCGGTAAAGTATCCCCGGAGGATACCCAAAACCCCATTTGCAGCGCAAATGGCAAGCAAAGTAGGGCTCTGCCCAACTTCCGCTTGCTCCTTTTCTTCCGAGAAGAAAAGGACGTTTTGACGGTCGCATACGCCAAATCGCTACTACAGGAAGGTTGATAGAGTTAATGCTGCTAAACTTCAAAAACAGACTTGAACAATTACTCTGCATAAAATTATTTGATTTGCGCATACAGGTTATTGCATTAGGGACATCTTCGTTTTTAAAGTCTATTGGAAATAGTCTTTCGCTATTGGGTGCGAAGTATTCATTGTGTGGGCTCATTTCGTATCTGGGTATCAACATATCTAACGATCTTTAGATCATGTGATCAACTGATCTTGCTATCCTTAGATCAAGTGATCAGCCGATCTATTATCATGCTTATCCTCTGGCCACTCAACCAGGCTGCCTTTTACCGGGTGATAAGATGGGTAATAACAGATGTACCCAAACGTTTCCAGTTCCTTTATACATTTATGATAGGTAGCGGTAGATGCGATTCGGCTATAGGACATTAGCAACTGTCGACTAACCGGAAACGGATTACAATACCCACTCCGTTGCCAGCAGACAAACAAAGCTGCATACATGCTTACGTGGGTAGCGAGCAGATGCGGATTCTTACCCATTTGCCTTACTCGCTCGGCATAAGCAGCCATTTCTTTTGTTTTAACAATTGGTTTCAATGTTTACCCCCTTCCAGTACTTTATGAATATCTTCCAGTTTGTAATACATCATACCGCCAATCTTGGTATAACTGAGCGTACCGTTGATACGCAGGTTTTGTAAAGTGCCAGGGGAGATGTTCAATAGCTTTCTCACATCTTTGC
Source organism: Pedobacter sp. (assembly GCA_025351765.1). Lineage (GTDB taxonomy): Bacteria > Bacteroidota > Bacteroidia > Sphingobacteriales > Sphingobacteriaceae > Pedobacter. The sequence continues at coordinate 7,172 of JANXVH010000131.1, read as the reverse complement.
TCTTTAACCATTGCTTGCTTTGTCCTTTCCCCGGCTGAAGAATAATTTCTATTTTTTCAATGAGCCTTTTCTCGAATGCTTCCAGATCCCCTTTTGTAATTAATTCATTTGATGTCATTGTATTAAATTAATAGTAATCATATGTCTCGCCACTCGCTACTTTATGGGAATGGCTACCCCTAATCCGCAATTAATTGAATTGCAGTCGCTTTCGCATAAATCAAATATAAAATATTGTTTTGATAAAATAAAATATGTCAAAACAAATGATTAATTTTAACCTGTTCAATCAGAAAGCACCTTAATTTGGTTTGCTTATTTTTGATTAAGCTTGATAAATAATCATCGGTTAGTTAGAAGCAGTGAACACCGAAAACAGCCAAATAGCATCAAAAAATATTTTTTAAAAAAGTGAATAAAATCAGTTACAAAACCTACTTAAATGACCGTCTGAAGCAGGTTGACTTTCACGGACAGCTTACATATCCTTTATATGTGCAGGTAACTTTTGAGCGGAAGACCATATTTTTTAAAAGCTATTATTTCGAACTGTTCTCCAAATCTAGGTATGGACTGCAGTTGCCTGATGGGAGTGTTAAAGGGCCTGATATAAAACAGATCATCGAAAAGGAGAACGAAGTCATTCGTTTTGTCATTGATAAAATGAAGGACGGATTTTCATTGGAGGCATTTAAAAAAAACTACGCTTATCTCAGCAAGGATCTTTGTGATGTGACTGAATTCGATTTTATCACTTTCCTGTACCTATTCTTTGATAACAAGGAAATGCCACACATGGCGGAATTAATAAAATGGGGTACTCTTCAATTGGTAACTTATGATCTGATCATGGATTTTAAAAAAGTGCTTAAAAAGGCTTTATATAATGAGCTTATCGAGGAAGCATTTGAAAAGGCACCACCTTATCTGCAATTATATAGCTTTATGATGGATACCAAAAAATGGCCTATGCTTTGCATTACGGCTATGGAATGGGATAATATGGAAACGATCAGGTCTTTTAAGAAATATGTGGAATTGCATTATCCGAACTTGAAGTCCACAACTTTGGTTGGACAGGTAAATGCTTGGCCGAATTATCGGAGGAAGGTTTTGTAGATTTTAAACGAAAAAATCATGAATCAAGACAATCTTAGTTAAGAACTTCTAACAAAATAACCTAAAGACTTACAGCATTGGTTTAGTATTTAGACATATGACTGAGGTGATAAGGGAAATCGTCGGTCATACTGGAATAAAAACATAAATTACGCTATTTAAATTATTACTGCGGAGGTTTCTTTTAAAAGACGAATAATTTCCCTGTAACTGGATGAAATAAAATTAGTGAAATTAAAAAATGAGAGGTAGCTGTGGATTATATGATCAATGTAGAGGGTTGTTAACTTATCCTGTATGCTGTCAAACATTATCCTGTATTTTATTCAACTTTAATTCATGCAATTGTAAAAGTCCGGCTAGTAACGACATCAATTCTTCATGTATCTTTCTCTTCGCAACGGGAGGGCTTAATAGGTTTAAATTGGCGAGAAGTTGTTTTAAATAGGCGACCTGTGCTTCGCAATCAACGACGATTAACTGTGTCTGCCGTTTTGCCATTTTTATTAAAAGCCTCTCCTACACCGGTAGTGGATGGGACCTCATTGCCTTAGCCTTTTGATACGGCTATTTAATAAATTGTGAGAACATTCCTAAACAAGCTGATTTAGTGATTTCGGCAGCTCATTCGGCAGCTCCAATTACTAAATACCGGCTACCGCAACCCATTCAAACCGCCGGCCGTTTAACTTCATTAAAGACCGGCGACCTTGTTAAAATCAAAGGAAACCTTTAAGTTTAACTTTTATACTAAATCTTGACACATCAGAATGGAATTATCAGAAAGGATACTCAGTGAGCTTCAAAAAAGATTAAAGATCGGGAATCGCCGGGGAGTTCACCTGAATGGTATTCCAGCCAAAAGCGGCTATAAATTTGATATTACCCGCCTTTCCCATATCGACAAAAAAATTCCAGGTCAATTTATTAGTGCATTATTGCATGACCGGCCCCTGAAGTTCCGGATCAGCTGGAAAGACAACGTTCCCGATCTGAATACCTTGTTGCTCGAAGATCAAAGCCAACTGGTCAGCATCACCAAGTCATTTGAAAACCTGATCAACCAAACCGGCACCATCGAAGCAGAAAAAGGCCTCAACACCTTTGGATTCGGCTTCCCCATGCTCATCCGGCGCGATATGGCCGATAATCAGTTAACCGTCGCACCGATCCTGATCTGGTCACTCCGCGTTAAAAGAACCAAGGAGTTCAACACCTGGGAGATCACCCGCGAGGAAGAAGATAATATCTATATCAATGAAGTATTGATCAACCACCTGGCCAATGATGCCAAGGTCGAGATCGCGCCGATCCCCGACGAGATGCTCGAAGACGGCGTAATAGACCCAAGCGAACTCATTGACATCTGTCTTGATTTCCTTAAGAGCATTAATTCCAAGAACGATCCCGACCTGAAAAACATCCTGACGAAAAAACTGCAGGAGATCGTCCCCATCCGGGAAAAAAAACATTACGAAGGATTGCCGCTTACCTCCACCAACGCCTTCATTGAATTCGGCGGCCTGTTCTCGATCTTCGAAGTACAGAAGCAAAACATTATCAACGACTACGATGGCCTAATGGAACTGGCCGGTTTGGAGATCGGCGGTGACGACCTGGATGACCAGGAATTTCAGTCCCTATCATCCGTGCAAACAGATCCTTCCCAGCAAAGCGTACTCAACAGCCTGGGGACCAAACGCAATGTTGTGATCCAGGGACCGCCGGGAACCGGTAAAAGTCAATCATTGACCGCAGTGCTAGTCAACGCATTGGAGAACAAAAAAAAGACCATCGTGGTCTGCGAAAAAAAAACAGCGCTGGAAGTACTGGAAAATGCACTCGTATCCAAAGGCCTGAAATACCATTGCGTGCTGATCAAGGATATCGTTAAAGACCGTAAAACCGTTGTGGATTCCGTCCGGGACAGGCTTGACGGCAATGTCCCCGGATACCGGAGTTATTTCTACCAGCACAGTGCCGAAACCCTCAACGAACTGACCGGCAAGGCGCAGGAACTGGTCGGCTCGATTAACGCAAAGCACCTTAGACTTGACCATCAGCTCCTGGCCAACCAGAACTGGACCCACATTATTGGGCGGTTGTTAAAGGAAGAAAGGAACAGCAAAGAAGAAAACAGAGCAGCGGTAAGCCCGAGCAAATTCCAGTTTTCCATAGCAGAGCTCAATCAATATTTAGACATCGCAAAGCGCGGCCAGGAGCTGTGGAACAGATACGCACCTTACCAAGCGCTAAGCTTCCTGAACCCGGCACGACTGCTCGGTCAAAACCGATACAAGATCGAACAGGACATCCTGTCCAGTTACGATCAATACAAATCACAGTTAAGTGCATTCAGCAAGCTGAAAGGTGAGTTTAAAACTTTTTATTCCGGAAAACGGACTGAGGAACTCGACCGGCAGTTCAATCAGGTGAAAACCCTGAAGGAAATCCGCCTGAAAGTAGACGGTCTTGCGGAAATAATCGCAGATTACCGCAAGACCTTCAACCATATCAAATCCGAGCATTACCAGGGCCAGTTCAGGCAGCTAAATACCTGCTTGGATGAACTCATTGCCTTTGCCGACGCCCATATCCACGAAAAGCATTTTTTAGATGAGTATAAAACCAGCGGGATAGGATTTAAGCTGGTCAAAATTTTTTCTTCACAGGCCAGGGAAACACATATTAGCCAGCAAACCCTGGCCCAAAAGCTGGACAAATTCGCCGGGATATCAGCCCTTTGTGAAGATATCAGCGACTTTAAGCGCAGCGGACAGCTGGCGAAAGATCTTGATGTATGCCGGGGATTGCGGCAAAAGCTCGTGCATGTAGCCCAAAATATACAAGACGTAATTGACGAGCAGTTTGCAAGACTTAATTTCCTGTTTAAGATGGAAACGCCGTACCGCAATGAATTCAGTGATGCCGTTCATGAACTTTGCACGGAACTTTCCGCCACGCTGGGTGAAAGCAAACATCACCAGAATCTGACCCAGGCCGTAAAAATGCACATTGTCAAAACGCTGGCACGTTGTCGTGACCTCTTGCCGGACAATCTGGAAGACGGCTTTGAAAAACTCGATGCAATAGACCAGCAGGCGGTCAGGAAAACCCACGGTCAGGCAGTTGACAACGAGTTTGACCAGCTCAACCTACTGACCAAGAGCAAGGCAAATTTTGAAAGTGAACTTTGCGATCAGCTTAGAGAAGCTATAGCCCGGGCCCGGCAGCTGGTGGAACAGGATGCCTGGACGAAGATTCCAGTGGATGACAACAATCACCATGCCTTTGAAACCTCCCTTCAGAATATACTCCGGGAAAAAGAAATTTATTTTTCGCATGAAGAAGACTTGTTCACCGCCGAATTCAACTGGTTTAACTTTTACAACAGCCTTCAGTCCGAACAGCAAGCCTGTATCGACGAGTTGAAAGATAAACAAGATTGGCACCGGACCTTCTTGATCCAATACCTTCACGCGATGCTGATCAATGCAGCCGAAGGCGATCTGCCGGTAGATGACCGCGAGCATGAATACCTCAGGCAACTGCTCGGTGGCCTGGAAAAGGACCAGATGCGTTTCATCAGGGAATACTGGTACAGTGTACAGCACCAGCGCCAAAGGGAATTTGAATCCAGCCATCCAAATTTTTCGGCGGAAAACCTGTACAATAAACGTAGCAGCTACCGTTATCAGCGCCTTTCGCTTCGCATGATCGCCCAGTATGATATCGATCTTTTTACCAGTTATTTTCCTATCGTCCTGACCACTCCGGATGTTGCCAGTAACTTATTTAAAGGAAAGAACGGCTATTTTGATCTTGTCGTTTTTGACGAGGCCAGCCAGTTGAGACTGGAAGATAACCTGCCCGCCATCCTAAAGGGTAAACAGGTGATCATCGCTGGGGATGAACACCAGATGCCTCCTTCCAACTATTTCAGCAAAGTCTACGAAGGTACGGTTGAAGATGAAGAGGACATCGAAGATGAAAAACAAGAAGTTTACATCGATAAGGATAATATGCTGCTCTCCTGCGAATCTCTGCTCGATTTTGCCACCGAACTGAATTTCGAGAAAAAGTATCTTGATTTCCATTACCGATCCAAGCATCCGTACCTAATCGATTTTTCCAACTATGCCTTTTACAACCAACGCCTGCGCCCTGTGCCGAATGATTTTGACTATGTTCCGATCCGTTATATCCAGGTTGACGGAACCTTCTCCGATCATACTAACGAAGCTGAAGCACATGCTGTAATTCAAATACAGGAAAGCCAGATCCAGCGACTGCCGGACGGAGAATACCCATCAGTGGGCATAGCGACATTTAATATATCCCAGCGAAATCTGATCCTCAATAAGATACAGCAGCGACAAAGGATAAGTGGCAGCTATTCTGATTTTAACCAAAAGATAGCAGAACTGGAAGCCAATGGCCTTTTTGTCAAGAACCTGGAAAACATTCAGGGGGATGAAAGGGACATTATTATTATTTCCACTACCTACGGGCTTAACAAGGACGGCAAATTCTACCAGCGCTTCGGACCGGTAACACACGGCAAGGGATACAAATTACTGAACGTGATCGTAACGCGGGCGAAATACCGGGTCTACGTGTGTTCTTCCATACCGGAGGAAGTTTTCATGAACTATAAAGCACACCTGGTCAATGAACAGGCGAATAACAAAAGGGCTGCTTTCTTCGCTTACCTGGCCTATTCCAAGGCCGTCAGTGAACAGGACGAAGAAGCCAGGCGTAATGTACTAGGAGCGCTTGCGGAAAATTCTAACGCGGTTAAGCGGACGGATCAGTTCCATGCCGATCTGGAATCACCTTTTGAAGAAGAGGTTTATGCTGCACTGGCCGATCATTTTGATGTCAAACACCTGTTCACCCAAGTCGAATTCGCGGGTTTCCGAATCGATATGGTTTTTGATCCCTTGTTACCTGGCAAATCAAAAATCGCCATTGAATGTGACGGTGCCAAATACCACTCCAGTCAGGAAGCCTACCTTTATGACCTTTACCGTCAGCAGATGCTGGAGCAACACGGATTTATTTTCCATCGCATCTGGAGCACAGCGTGGTGGAGAAACACTCCTAGAGAGACTCAAAAAATGGTGACTTTCATCAAAAACATCACCGATAATAGTGATCATATTTCCAATAGATTCAAACAATGGCAGGAGGCTTTCGATGATGAACCCATAGAATTGTTACAAACATTAGCGGAATCCGGCATCGGTAGTCCCATAAAAAACCAAGACGCCCGCGTCGAGCCAGATGACAAAGGACAACGCATGTTATTTGACGATATCATCCAGCTTGGAAGCCAAGTGGATCTGCGCTTCCTGAACTCTGATAAAAGTCTTAAAATTAAGATAGTTTCGCAACAACAGAATTTTAATGAAGCCGGAAGTTCCGTGCAAAAAATTTCGGTTGACGCACCGCTGGGGCGTTCTCTACTTGGCAAAACCAAAGGGGCTATTGTTCAGGTTGGCGATCTCGATAATTTTGTAGAAGTGCTGAATGTTAGTTAGTTGTAGAGTTAACGGTGATGATTCAAAAGATTTTCCTACACAACGTTGCCGACCGCCTTTCTTTGTCAGCGACCATTCGATTTTTAATAAATGTCGAGCCCATGTAGTATAGGCATGTAAACACGAGTCATATTGAAGGCTCGAATATTATGATTCTAATTGCTGCTAATTAATCAATTTTACCTTATGGAATTTAATATTTTATGTAGCTCCAGTATGCAGTCTATTCTTGAGAACTATGCACTTGTTCAACAGGAAAGACAAAAGGCTGCCTTTAACCTATTTACAATTTCCTCGTCCACTAGCCACCTGGAGAACTTTCATTCAGATATAATTGCTACTCTACTTGATAAGACTGCAGTTCATCAGGTGATTATTCCGGGGAAAGTATACCACCATTCCGCTGCAAAAGGGGCCAGCGTTTTAAGGTGTAAATGAGCAGTCAAAACTCCATCACCACTAAGCAGTATGATGTGCAATAAACTTAGTGATTTTTCTTATTCCGCATAG
>JANXVH010000117.1 GCA_025351765.1 Pedobacter sp. | reverse complement strand
TTAATTTACAAATCACTTATTCTTAAAGTGCTTCATGAAGGAGAGGGAATTTATGTTAGACAGTTTGCCTGTTCCTGTTTGTAGGCTTGCCAGAGAAAAGTAAATGTTTTAATTATCTTTAATATAGTGTTAAGTCAACGTTCCCTGATTTTATTCACTTTTGCAACCCAAAACTGGTACGAGTAATGATAAAACTAGGGTAACTTACATCATTTTTAACTACAACAAAAGCGTATTTGGCTACGCCCATACTTTGATAGTTGCTCATCTTTACAAAAAAATATTAAAGAAATGAAAGCTATTGTTTATACCGCCTTTGGCGAAACTAATGTAATAAAAGTGACTGACGTAAAAAAGCCCGATTACAAAGCAGATGAGGTATTGATTAAAACTGCTGCCGTAAGCGTAAATCAAGCAGATATAAAATATCGCAAAGGGCTTATGCAAGCAAGGCTCCCAGTAGAGTTGCCTTACATACCAGGACTTGATGTCGCTGGTACCGTCGAAGCTGTAGGAAGCGATGTAACCCGGCTTAAAGTAGGCGATAAGGTTTTTGGCGGAAAACATGGAGAGATGTATGCGGAATATGTTGCTTTGAAAGAAGCACACACTAATATTGTGCCTTCAAATGTAAGCTTGACCGAAGCTGCCGCTTTCGTAGTTCCCTTGGTTACCGCTTATTCCTTTTTAGTAGAATACGGAGACATAAAAGCGGGGCAAAAAGTATTCATTCAGGGCATATCAGGCGGAACAGGAAATGTCATGCTTCAATTGGCGAAATCAATTGGGGCATATGTGATTGGCACTGCATCAGGAAAAGGCATAGAAATCGCAAAATCGTTAGGAGCTGACGAAGTTATTGATTACAAGAACGAGGATTTTGTAGGTAAAGTTCATGATGTGGATATTGTGATTGATCTTGTGGGTGGCGATACGCAAGTCAAATCTTTTGCTACTTTAAAAAAAGGCGGAAAACTATACAGCGGAGCAATGCCACCATCACAAGAACTTGCGCAGCAGTATGGTGTTGAAGCAAGATTCATTTCTTCGGCTTACGATTACAAAAAGCTGGATTATGGCAAAAAACTGGTAGAAGAAGGAAAAATAAAACCACGGGTTGTAATGGTATTGAAATTAGAAGATGCTGCCAAGGCTCAGGATATTGTTTCGGCAGGAAACATATTCGGTAAAGTGGTTTTAGAAATCAATTAAATAGTATAGTACTTTACACAAGATAAATTCAATCAATAGTTAAATGCTTTCTAATAATATTTACAACATAAAAACCATTACTGATTTTCATCGCTTGCGTGGATTATCAAAACCTGAACACCCGCTGGTGAGTGTAATAAACTATGCAGACATCCAACACAATGCAGGTGACTACATGAGGAGTTGGGTGCTTGATTTCTACTCTATTTCAATTAAAAGAAACATCAATGGAAAAATAAAATACGGACAGCAGCAATACGATTTTGATGAAGGTGTTATGTTTTTTATTGCACCCAACCAGGCTTTTAAAATTGCGGTCGAACTTGATCAAGCTGTCGAACGCTCAGGATGGATGTTGCTCGTCCATCCTGATTTTCTCTGGAATACTCCATTGGCTAAAAATATAAAGCAGTATAATTTTTTTGACTATTCTGTAAATGAGGCATTATTTCTTTCGGACAAAGAAGAAACCGCATTAAACCACATTATTCGAAACATTCAGCAGGAGTATCATTCCAATATTGATAAGTTCAGCCAAAGCATTATCGTTTCTCAAATTGAAACGTTGCTCAATTATTCCGACCGTTTTTATCAACGTCAGTTTATTACCAGAAAAGTTTCTAATCATCAAATCCTTGAACGATTAGAAAAATTATTGAATGACTATTTTGACAATAACGATTCGCTATCAAAAGGATTTCCTACAGTTCAATACTTTGCTGACTCATTAAACATATCGCAAAGCTATTTAAGCAATTTGCTTACGGTGTTAACAGGCCAAAGTACACAGCAGCATATTCACGATAAACTCATTGAAAAAGCCAAAGAAAAATTATCGATTACCGGCTCATCTGTGAGTGAAATTGCATATGAATTGGGTTTTGAACATCCGCAGTCTTTCAGTAAACTTTTTAAAGCAAAAACCAAACTTTCCCCTACGGAATTCAGGCAATCGTTTAACTGAACAGCCACTACGCCAAGAAAAGAGACTCTAAATATCGGCTGTTACCTATTTATTCATTTATCAAGAGGGATTCTGTTGTGTCAGATCATTTTCTGTCCGGAAGTCACTATTTCAATAAAAAAATAAAGCGTTAACTATCGTGGATCTCACTTGGTTTAACATAAAGTGAGTTGACACCTACACCAATAAAACGAAACAATTATAAACATGAAAGCCATTACATATAATGATTTTAAAAAAACCGGTTTCAATAAAATTGCTGGGACAAAAAAACCTGGAAGGGATTTTTTTGAGGGTGTAATTACTGCCGTACTATTCCGCCTTATTAAGTTTATATCACTAGTCGCCATCACGATGTTATTAGGGGTTATGGTCGCTTCAGCTCAAGTTACTTTAAAAGAAGAAGGCTTTGAACGACGCCGTTTTGCAAGTGGTCTTAACAGGCCAGAAGCGGTGGTGCCGCTAAGTGATAGCAGTGTTTTAGTTGCCGAGCGTTCTGGCCGGATATTTTTACTTAATGGTAGCACACGCTCTGATTTAGGGACGATCAATGTTCCGGGCATGCACATATTTTATGTCCCAGACCATCCTGCTACTGAAGGGCTGAAAGACCTCATTTCTGTACAGGGTCAACCTGAGGTTTTCCTTTGGTCTATAACGACAGGGAGTTCACAGGCGATAAGATGGACTGTCGGCCGCGCTACAATAACGAGGAAAACCGGTCAGCCGCCGACGATGCAGAACGAAATCATATGGCAATCTGAGCCGCAGCATTGGGCACAAGGCTCGGTACCGAATTTTTCCGGAAGCAGGATGGCTGTTGATGGTGCCGACATTATTGTAGCGATGGGTGCTAACAGCCGCGTTGCGGGATCAGGTTGTATTATGCGGGTATCTTTGTCTGCCAGTCACGCCCCACAGTTAGTCAGCACTGGTCATAGAAACCCCAGCGGGATTGTCGTTAAGTCAGGCATTATTTGGGAGGTTGAACATGGCCCAAGAGGTGGTGACGAGCTGAATATCATTGTTCCGGGTGGTGATTACGGATGGCCTATTGTTAGTAAAGGTAATCCCGATGACGAGAACCATAACTCATTCTTAAGAAGCAGGCCGGGCTTGATTGATCCTGTTTTGACCTGGACACCTTCGATAGCACCTTCAGATATTACCGAATGGCAGGGCAAATTCTATATCAGTTCTCTTAAAGCAGGAGCAATCCTACAACTTACAATGAGCGGAAATACAGTTGTCTCGCAGCGGCGGTTTCTTGAGTTTAACAAGAGGATACGCGATGTTCGTGCTGGTGTTAATGACCATCTGCTCTGGATATTGACTGATGGCCCTGATGCAGAACTTTTCCAAATTATTAAACACCCACCTTTTTAAAGGCGTTAGGATAAGTGGTGGGCCTTGCAAGGCGGATAATATGTCAAGGCCAATGCAGCGCCGAAACAAATTAAAATGCTTCACTTTTGTGGCCAATGCGTTTCATTTTACAGTCGGTTAATTCTCCAAACTAATAACGGCTTCTTACCTGACGGTAAGGAGCTTTTTACAATTACATTACCTATTATTTTATTTTGTAATCATATATGATTTTTATTAACTGCTCGATACCTAATTTCCATTATAATAAAGGCATACTTATTGTCGATTGCTTTTTTTAGCTCTATGCGATTTATAAAAAATACGGTTCGCATTGATTTACAATAATTGATTTATCCCCAAAGTTCAAACCAAAAATCTGTTTGTAATAACGTTTGTTGATGTACAATAAAAATTAAATAACGGATTTGGCTAAACCAAACGCAGATTTGGATAAATCTTGACAGGCAATTTGGGTCATCTTTGTATTATCAAAAAAGAAAAACAATTATGCGTGTATTTGTAACAGGGGCCACAGGCTTCATCGGTACTGCCATTGTGCTGGAATTAATAAGTGCCGGCCACCAGGTATTAGGGCTGGCCCGTTCTGACGCGTCAGCCCTAAAGCTGATCGGTGGGGGGGCAGAAGTTCACCGGGGCGACCTGGAAGATCTTGATAGTCTGCGCAGTGGTGCTGCGTCTGTAGACGGCGTGATCCATGCTGGGTTTATCCATGACTTTACCCGGTTCCAAGAAGTTTGTCAAATAGATAAAATAGCCATTGAAACCATTGGCGAGGTATTAGCCGGATCTGACAAGCCTTTCATCGTAACCTCAGGTACTGCCCTGGTAAGCCCGGGTAAACCGGCCACTGAAGATATCATCCCACCGTTTAACCCTGCCTGGCCACGTGCTTCTGAACAAGCAGCAGATGCCGTAGCTAATTTGGGTGTACGTGCGGCAGCCATTCGCTTATCGCCATCAGTGCATGGCGATGACGACAAACAAGGTTTTATCCCTATACTGGTCAATATTGCTAAAGAGAAAGGCGTATCCGCTTATATTGGCGAAGGACACAATCGCTGGAACGCTGTACATCAACTGGATGCCGCTCAATTATTCAGGCTGGCTTTAGAAAACGCTACACCATCTGCCCGTTATCATGCTGCTGCCGAAGATGCGATCACAGTAAAGGCTATTGCCGAAGCTATTGGTAAACAACTTAATCTCCCGGTAAAATCGATAGACTCTGAGGCCGCTGCCGAACACTTTGGCTGGTTCTCACAAATGGCCGCAATAGACTGCCCCGCATCAAGTACGTGGACACAAGAGCACTTGAACTGGCACCCAATACGGTCAACCTTGCTAATGGATATTGAAAACGGTGTTTACACCAAATAAAACGAATGAAAGTTATTGTAACGGGTTCCTTAGGGAATATCAGCCAACCGCTGACAGAAATATTAATTGCCCGGGGCCATGCGGTAACGGTGGTCAGCAGCGATGCCAAAAAACAGGCCGCTATAGCAACTTTGGGTGCTACGCCCGCCATCGGCTCGATCTCGGATGTAGTTTTCCTGACCAATACTTTTAAGGGCGCGGACGCGGTTTATGCCATGATTCCGCTCAGCTTTACAGAGCCTGATTTGGGCGAATATCTGCATCGGATGGCGCAAAACTATGCAAGTGCGCTGAAGGCAGCAGGCACCAAACGCATTGTACTATTGAGCGGCTGGGCGGCAGACCTGGTAAAAGGCGAAAACGTCTAACACGTTTTGGATGGATTGAACGCCTCCATCACGATAATGCGGCCTGCGGCCTTTTACACCAACTTTTACCAATCTATTGATCTGATTAAAGGGAAAGGCTTCATCGGGAAATTCCTGACGCTGCGTTATTCGGGCCTTGGTGCCTTGCTGGACGGCAAAACCGGGCTGCTAATGGGTAATTACGGCGGTGAGGACCGAGTGGTTTTCGTCTCACCTAGGGATATCGCGGAAGCGGTTGCTGAAGAGCTGCTATTATTACCCATGGAGAAAACCATCCGTTACGTAGGTAGCGAAGAAATGACCTGTAACGAAGCGGCCAGGATTATCGGTACCGCTATAGGCAAGCCCTGGTTGAAATGGGTGTTGCTATCGGACAAGGAAATGCTGCAGGGGTTAAAAATGGCCAAATTGCCGGAAAAGCTGGCAGAGACATTAGTGGAAATGCAGGCAGCCATGCATAGCGGACAGACAGTGGAGAATTTTCACAAAAGCCAACCAAAAATGGGTAAGGTTAAACTCGCGGATTTCGCTAAAGAGTTTGCCGCCATTTATCATCAAAAATAACGAACTTTAATACTTTTATGAACAATAACCAGATTTTCCATTTTCGTACGATTACAGAATACTTACGGGCTGCGGGCCTGCCCAAACCGGCGCACCCGCTGATCAGCCTGGTACACATGGACGACCTGAACAGGCCTCTGGCGGAAGGCTCGTTCAGTTTAATCTATGATTTTTATTCGATCTCGATGAAAAGGGTGAAAAACGCTAAGTTCAAATATGGGCAGCAGGCCAGCGATTTTGATGAAGGAGTATTGTTCTTTATGTCTCCCGGCCAGGTTTTTGGTTTGGAAATTGAAAAGGGCAGTATAAGGCAACGTCCTGAAGGCTGGATGATCCTGATTCATCCAAATTTTTTGTGGAACACGCCCCTGGCTAAAAATATCAAACAATACGAGTTTTTTAATTACTCCGTCAATGAAGCACTTTACTTATCTGATAAGGAAGAAGTGATGCTCACAACCATCGCGCAAAATGTCGAGCAAGAGTACCATGCCAATATTGATCGTTTCAGCCAAAGTGTGATCATCGCTCAGCTGGAACTATTACTTACCTATTCAGAAAGATTTTACCAGCGCCAATTCATTACCCGTAAGATTGCCAATCATGAAATTTTGATCAAAATGGAAGATCTGCTCATCAATTATTTTACAAGCGGTGAACTTTCTCAAAAAGGGCTGCCTACCGTCACTTATATCGCAGACAATTTAAATATCTCACCAGGTTACCTAAGTGGCCTGCTCAAATCTCTAACCGGCCAAAACACACAACAACATCTTCATAACAAACTGATCGAACTGGCGAAAGTGAAACTCTCAACAACCAATCTTTCTGTCAGCGAGATCGCCTATGATCTGGGGTTTGAACATCTCCAATCTTTCAGCAAATTGTTCAAAACTAAAACCAATTTTTCGCCAATGGAATTTAGACATTCCTTCAATTAGCTTCAAGATCACTAAATCATTCGTAAATAGGTTTGCTAAATTTTAAAAACTAATTTTAATCCTTCTCTAATATTGACCGGTTTCCGCCCTAACAAATTTTCAAGGTCAGGGCTAATCTCATCCTCCTGTCCGTTTTTTATGTCAGTCATAAAGCCAATTGCCCTCTCGATTTGACCTTCAGTGACACCACGTTCCTTCATTTTTGCGGTAAAGAAATCTAAATCAGCAGGAAAATATTTTATCTCCTTGTTTGTCAGCTGACTGAGGGCCTCCGCAACATCACCGAATGAATAAGACTCATTCCCGGTAAGGTGATAAAAATCATTATCGTAACTACCCTCCGCCAAAACATTTGCAATTGCTTCTCCCATTTCGGATCTTAAAGCAAATGCTACTTTGCCATTTCCGGCAGGTAAATTAATACCGATATCCAAAACGTTCGGACCGCCAAATGCCGGAATTGTATCCATGTACAAAACATTGCGGAAAATAATGTAGTTCAAACCACTACCTAAAATATAATCTTCTGATTTAAAGTGACCCTCCATTAATTTATTGGCCATTGTTGTTCTGTCCTTCAATGTGCGGCTGGTATAAGCAATATTTTTGACACCAGCTTTTTTAGCAGCATCAACTATTTGCTGATGCTGCCTTACCCTATTGTCTTCGTCAGTCCCGGCAATAAGCAAAACACTATTAATTCCAAGCATAGCCATATCCAGGGAATTCATATTATCATAGTTTCCAATGCGAATATCTATTCCTTTTTCTTTTAACCCTTTAGACTTTTGCTCATCGCGTACCAATGCAGCGATTTCGTTTGCCGGTAGAAGTTGCAATAATTGATTGATCACCGCTCCTCCTAATTGGCCGGTTGCGCCTGTTATTAATATCATTTTTTTATTGTATATCGTTAAAATGCTGCAGCAAATTCTTCAGCAAAGGCCTCTAGTTTTATTTTGCCCAAAACCGTCGGTTTGTGCAGTTCATAGTCTTCTTTTAAAACACCTCTGTGCGTAGCCTCTCCTAATTCAACCAGGTTAGCTACCACATGAGCAGGAAGTCCCGCTTTTTCAAGTCCGGAAGCCATTTGTTCATTGGTTAATGTAAGCCATTTTAAATCAGGTTTGCCAATTGCGGCTCCAATGATTTGAGCAACTTCGCTGGCGGTGTGCTCATCGCTTGCTATATAACGGATATTTTTACCGATGGTAGAAAGGGTTAATTCCTCTGCTGCCGCGACAGCAATATCCGAAGGGTGCACCAAAATTAGCTTGTCGTCTCCAGCATAATTCGCTCCGAAAAAGCCTGCATTTTTGACCATGCCAACGTAACTATATAAATTAGTATAGAAATAGCCAGGGCGGAGACAGGTAATCGCAACGTCTTCCAATTCATTAAGGATTGATTCCGTATGATGGGAACCAACTATAAAACCTGTGCCTTTTTCAAGATGTGCGCCATAACTGCTTAGATGTACTACCCGTTTAACACCTGATGCCGCAATCGCAGTTGCGTAAGCGCTCCCTACGCTACGGTAATAAGCTATCTGATCCGGGGCGCCAAAGTTTGGCGGTATCATCGCAAATACCGAATCAGCGCTGTTAAATGTTGTTGCTAAAAAACCTGCATCTTGTACCGAACCTTCATTAGCGTGATTTCAATTATCTCATTACTACACAAGATCATTTTTAACCTGCTATGCCTATGACATATTATTTTCGGCAGAATCACGGAGTTTATCCGGTGCATTAACGACATGCATACCTACTTTTTTAAATATTTCCCGTACTTCCATCATCTTATCAATATATTGAAAATCCTTAGGTGGCACAGTGAAAGCTTCCGCAAGAGTACCGCCTGCTTTGATGACCTGCTCGAACCCGGCAGGGGTGTACATATTTAATACTTTTACAGTATCGCTCACTACTTTAAAACCATGCACAGTGCCGCGAGGTATCCATACAAAGGAACCGGCTTTAGCATTTAAAATTTGATCATTGGCCATGTAATTAATTTCACCTTCCATGACAAAAAATGCTTCGTCCTGATCGTGGAAGTGTGGTCCAGGTCCTGAATCCTTATTTCCTAATTGCCACATCAGAGAAAAGTTATTATCTGTGTCTTTGCCTTCTGCTAAGATTACCCATAAGGTATCTACCATCCAATAGGCTTCTTTTTGCTCGATGTTGGTTACATGTGGTGTGCTCATAATTGTTTGATTTATTAATTTTTACAGTTTATAATTATTTATGTAAAGTATCTGTAATCGTTATAATTACTATCTTGTGTAAGAATCAGGAACATGGATATACTTATTTGTTTTAAATTGCGGGTGTGATCTTTGAATTCTCACCCAATGCAGATTTTAATTTTCTACATTCATTTGCCGGGCGAATAGGGACCCAAGTGAATGGTAATATAGTCCGCTTAACGCCTGTTCTCGGAGAAGGCTTTCTCCGCCGCATTCGCTTGTCTGCCGATTTTTCATTAATCATTCACCATTACACACTCAGGGAAGAACTTATCCTTAAGCGAAATTCAACGGAAATCGATTATGATAAGATCAACTTCCTTTTTCACATTAACGATAAACCTTTAGCTCTGGCTACCGCACCCTCTATCACTCCTTATTCTGATAATAATTTCGCTATCCGAATTACCTCTACCAATATCGGCTCGGAAATCGCTTTTCCGGCCAATTCCGAAATCTATTTCACCGTTTTAAGCGTGACCCGGAGTGGTTTAATTAACCTGCTGAATATTAAAAACCCAAATGCCACAATAGAGACCATTTTAAGGAGCAAGTCGGGCTTTTTGTTTTACGAGAATATGAACGATGATATGCAAAAAGCTCTCAAAACGCTGACATTAGCGAATGTCGATCAGGAACTCGGGCAATTACAGGTCTGGTTAAAAGTGCAGGAACTGCTGTACCTATTATTCGAACGTTTATTGACACGTGACAACATCAAACATAAACCTGTTCATCATGCCGATTCCAAAATGATACTACAGGTCAAGCGTATCATTATCGCTGACTTGAGTGTTCCACCATCGTTACCGAACCTGGCGATAACAGCAGCAATGAGTATATCCAGGCTGACGAACTTATTTCGTCAGGTCTTTGGCCATAGCATCTATGAATATTATCAAAATGCCCGGATGGAAAAAGCCGCTCACTTACTTGCAGTTCAGGGCTATAGCGTTGCAGAAACAGGTTATCAGTTAGGATTCAGCAATTTGAGCCATTTCAGTCGGTTGTTTGAGCGGTATCACGGTACTAAACCGAAGCGCTATTCCCAAAATATGCCCGCTGTTTAAGCTACCTTAATTTTACGGTTTATTAACCGTTCGCTTAGTTCTGGGAAACGGATGGCTGCGGTGACAAAGATCAGGCATTCTATGATTACCGGGACCATAATAGGCTGACTATGCTGGAGATGCGTTGCAATTCCGCCGCCCATATAGGAAGCCAGCAAAACGGTTCCTAAAATCCCTGTCCTTGGAAAAATGAATAATAGCACAGCAATAATCTCCACTACGCCTAATACTTGAAAACTGCCAGTACTGAAACCAAACCCCGCGGCCATTTTCATCATTTGATCACTACCGGAGATTTTCCCCAAGGCACTTCCTAAAAACACGATCGCAATAAGCGCGACCATGACCATAATTGTTATTTTTTTTATTTTACCTGACATGAATTTATGTTTTGAAGTAAGCAGCGAGAAAGCTGCATACTGATTTTATTATACTTATTGACTATTGATCCGCCCAAAGTAGGATATTGATTTATAGTATTTGACCGGCAAGAAATGCTTTGGCATCCGTCCAGTGAATACCAGGATAACGATCATTGTCCAGTTGTTGTGATGGTATCGTAAACATGCTTAGCAGGTATTGCATACCTTGCCATTGTGGGTACAAGTCCGTCTCACCTTCCGGATTTGAGGCGCGCATCTTTCGTACCATTTCTGTAAATTGTTTTCGATTGCCCAAATTTTTCAATTCAAATGGCTTCCCGGTCAACTCTTCGACCACTTTTTTCATATCATTGGAGTTAATGCGAATACCTGCGATATGCAGTTTTTTAGGCGCAGAGCTATCCATAGCTGCTGCAGCGGTAAAGTCAGCGGTATTTTCAACTGTGGTTGCATCGTAGGCCCAATCAGCGTCCTCCCAATAACCTATGCTATGGTTCTTCATATCCAATAATGGCGTACCTAAAGTAATGACATATGCAAAAGCGCCATTGAAAATTGATGTAGCGGCTATAGGGGCTTTATCCAGGTATTGATGAAATTCGCGCCGAAGATCGAAATTCCGGTTGTCACCACCAGGGATCACGGTAAAATCCGTAGAGAAATCAGAGGGGATAAATCGGGGAACACCTGCCGCAACCGCGGCATCCAAAATAATTTTTTGGGTGTCAACGATTACCTTACGTAATCCCTGTAAGGCGGAAACAACGGTATCCACACCAGAAAAGGCGGCGGTCATTGCCTTTTTATCGTCCATCCCCGTCAAAAATACCTCGACACCTTTATCTTCTAACGCTTTGAGCTTTGCGTCATCACTCGAAGGTCTTGCAATCGCACGAACTATTGCTCCTCTGTTAAGCAGGGCATCTACTATCTTTCCGCCCAGGTTACCGGTCGCACCGGCTACTAAAATTGTACTTTTCATGATATTTGATTTTATAAATTATAGCCTTTTAACACTGTCTATCTTTCAACATGTCAAAGATCATCTTAATACTAAAAGCGTAATAGCCCTTTTGGGGCTAAAATCAGTCCTATCGGCTAGTGTTCACTATTTTGGTTTATCTTTTATTGTTAACTTACTTCTCCTAATCTTTCTTTGAAAACAATCGTTGCATCATAGGCTTAAATATTTAGCATATCCGCAGTCGAAGTACCGACACATATTTATTATTCAATAGCTTTTATCTACTTTTAGGAACGATGAACGAGTTGGAAAACCATATTCAGCATTATTTTAGTATCAGCCCGGATGACTGCAAAAAAGTTGCCGGTTTATTTAGAATAGAGACCATGGAAAAAGGTACCTTTTGGCTAAAAGCCGGTAGGTATTGCAATAAAATGAGTTTTATTCAGCAAGGCTTATTTCGGGTTTATGTAATTCAGGAGGATAAAGAAATAACACAGTGGATAGGTACCGGCGGCTATTTCATTACAGACGTTTCCTCTTTTATGTTACGCAGTTTGTCCCGATTTAACATACATGCCTTAACAGATACTACGCTTTTCACGATTGATCTTGAGCAATATGAAACCTTAGGCAAAATTGTCCCAAAATGGAACGAACTCGAGAAACTATTCATCTGCAAATGCTTTGTAACAATAGAGAACCGGGTTTTAGACCTGATCTCTATGTCTGCAGAAGAGCGCTACAAACAACTTTTTGAGCAGAATAAGGAGTTGTTTAACTTGGTGCCTTTACAATACCTTGCCTCTATGCTGGGCATGACCCCTGAAACCTTCAGTCGGATCAGGCGTAAAATGATTTCTTGATTTTTGTCAAGTCTAATACGTTGTTTCGATGCGCACATTTGATTTATGAAAACAATCATCAAAATCGAAGAGGTAGCCATTACGGCCATTTCCATTTACTTTTTAACAAAATTTAATTTAGGATTACCTGTTTGGGCTTGGGTATTACTATTTTTTAGCCCGGATATTTCAATGCTGGGCTATTTAGTAAGCAAGCGTATAGGTGCTTATACGTATAACTTGATCCATCACCGAGCAGTAGCCCTGGTTTTGGCATCTATCGGCTTGCTTTTCGCGAGTAACATGTTTATCGCCATCGGGATTTTGCTCTTTGCCCATTCCTCATTTGATCGCATGATGGGCTATGGACTAAAATTCGGCGACGATTTTAAGCATACACATTTAGGGTGGATGGGCGAAGCTAAACTTCAATCCAGCTAATTTGTTGCGGGATCAAGCTGCGTATCCTACAAACCCGTTAAATTTAATCGTCTTCCGTAATAACTATTTTAGCCAATTTTATTTCCTTGTCGGCTATCTCGGATATCTGGTTTTCCAATTTTTCAATATTTAAAAACTTTAAGATAAAAGCGCTAGTTGCCATCAATACGGCAAATAAAATAAAGGCGATCTGCCAACTAAAGTTCTGTTTGATAGGAACAATTAAAGCAGCACCGACCATCGAGCCAAGTGCTCCTATCGTCATATAAAAAGTAAATTGACTCGCCGATACTTTTTTGGAGCAGCATTGCATCGCAATCGCAAAAACGCCAATTTTTGCAAATGCGTTTACCCAGCGGTAAATAACGATAAAGCCATAAACGAATGGCACTTTTGTCCAGTAGTTGTTAGATAAAGTCAGTACAAGGGTTTCGGTAAGAATGAAAAAGAAGTAGCTATAGATCATGCGTTTTTTACCGAATTTTTCAATCAAAAAACCTCCCAAAAGCATTCCAACGATTCCTCCGGTCAGATCTGCAACAGAGAAAACCTGGGAATAATAAACGTTTGTCCACCCGGAGACTTTGACTGCAAAAATTGGGAGCAATTTTTCGAAATAGTTATAAGCTCCCTGGGATGTGAAAAGTAATAAAGCGAGCAGAAAAGAATTTTTTAATCGGAAAGCCATATACAAGGATTTGACCATCGCGAGCCAACTATTGATTTGAATGTCTTCGTTCGATTTTGAGGAATGACCCGTTGTCCACGGAAGCAATCGTTCGGTTTTTTGCTCACGGATTAAGACCGGAACTAATATGACCAGCCCTACCATAAAAGCAATAGACATGGTTGAGATTTGAAAATTATAATTTGTTAACAACCAAGTGCCAAGCGTTAGAGCGAAAGAACTGCCGATCATCCTGGCGCCGTTCATAAAAGCATTTGCTCTTGCCTGCTCTTCGCTCGGAATGGTGTCTACGGCAAGTCCATCAGTCGCTGCGTCCTGGGCCGCACCGAAAATAGAAACCAAAAAGCCGCCGGACATCAACATTTGGACATGATGCAATGGATCCTTAACAAAAGACATGATAACCAGGCTGAGAAATAAACCAACCTGTGTAATGATCACCCATGGCCTTTTACGGCCCATCGGCAAAAACGTATACCTATCCATCAGCGGGGCCACAAAAAACTTAAAAGTCCAGGGAAGTGCGCAGGCAACGTCAAAGCCGCCTATTTCAGCGACAGTTTTGTTATTCATTGCCATCCACGCTGGAATACCAATGAATAAAATGCCCATCGGTAATCCTTCAGCAAAATACAGCGCAATAAAATTGAAGTATCTCCAGAAAGCACTGTCTGCCAAGGAAGGAAGTCTAGTTATTCTGTTCATAAAGAAAGTAAATAATTATTAGTTCTATTTAACATCAGATGTTCTGATCGGTCACTGTACAAGAATTAACATACCAGTTATGCTTTATTTTTTTAAAAGTTTGAAACTTTTGTAAACTGGTCCGGCAATGGATTGGGAACATTCGGATTGGTGTTGATTTCACTTTGCGGATAAATAAAACGTTGCGGTTTTTTCGTACCTAAATAAAGTGGGATAGGCAATTCAACATTAGGGATTGCAATGGATAAGCGCCTGTAATCATTAAAGGCTTCGTATTGCATCAACAGAAAAATATATCGCTGGGTAATAATTTCATAAAGCAAGGCATATTGAATATTTGATGATACCGTTGGATTGGCTAATCCGGATTGATTGAAATCAGCTATGGTGTAAGGATCATATTTCCGTCCCGCCAAAGGTAAATTCTTTCCATTGATATAACCTGTGGCAAAGCCGGCCCGTACACTATTGAGCGCAGACAAAGCACTGTCATAAAAGCCAAGTCGTGCCTGAGCTTCCGCAAGTATCAACTGGTTTTCATAATAGGTGATAATCGGTTGTTGCGCATTGGCTACAAACGCCCCGTCGATTGTATTAGGGTCCAGGCTGGTTGGTGCCGTTATCCCAATTTTAAAGTAATAATTATAAAGTGCTGTTTCATCTGTTTTTGTATTTGATGATCCGATCCGCGACTTCATTAATTTTGGTAAGTAAGCCCCATCGAAACCTGTATCGCCGATCCTGGAAACGCTAAAAAAATCATTGTTCTGATTAATGTCTATGCCGATGCTCGTACCATGAGGAATAAGTGCGTCGCCGCTAACACCGGCTATTCCAACTTGCGCGCTGGTTACCGCTTGATTATATTGCCCGGTATGCAAATAAAGTCTGGCTTTCAAAGTATTGGCCGCTGCTTTCCATTTTTTAACATCCCCCTTGAAAATAAAATCCTTTGTTGGATACGCCGAACCGGTGGGCGCTGACAGGTTTGCAATGGCGTTATCTAAAGTTAATTGCAATGCGGTGTAAATATCTTTTTGTTTGTCGAAAACAGGGGTGGGATATTTAATACCGTCAAATGCCTGACTATACGGAACATCCCCGTATAGATCTGTTGTTTTAGCTATAACCAATGCTTCTAATACCTGCCCGATTCCCTTAGCCCATTTATTTCCCAAAGAATCTGCTTTGATCTGCATCAGCCTGGCTTGCCCTGCAACCGGATAAAGTGTGTTCCAGGTAAAGTTTTGTGAGGATACAATATATTGCGCATAGCCTAAATGTGCCCTGGCCAATCCATTTAACTCTCCTGCCCATATTGAGGCTATTCTGACATCCGTATCTTCTTGCAATAAAGAAACTCCTAAAAGCGTCCCTCCGAATAGCGTAGCTAAATCGACATCAGTAACTGCATTGGGATTGCTGTTAATATCGGGTTGATTAAACAATTTTTTACAGCTGCTCAGTATAGTTACATTAAGGATGCTGATGATTAATATCGTACTGTATATTCTTTTCATGGGTAGGTTTCTAATAGGTTAATTTGTTTAATACTGAATCTGGA
>JANXVH010000057.1 GCA_025351765.1 Pedobacter sp. | reverse complement strand
TAAACAGGGCACCAAAAAGCGGGGAGATCATAAGGAGGGCGAGCAGATGCATGTACAGGTCATTGTCAGCAGGAAAGATGCAACCAACAAAATTAAGCTCAGCCCGATGAATACATCCAGAGGAAAGAATGAAGATCATTCTAAAAAGATGGGACAGTTTGATCGGGTCGCTTTTAAGCAGTGTGGGGAAACGCTGTTTGACCAATTATTTGAGTTTGACCGGCAACTTAAAGACACAGTGGCCTATGCCAATGCTCAGAAAAACGGGAGTCTGGCCGAGCGGATACAGATAGGGACATGGGCTCAGGAAGAGGAAGCCATACATTCAGGCATCAGCCTTGCCGAAGATCAGTCCGATATGGAATTAGCCCCCCGCATTCATCCATATTCCCCCATCATAGACCAATCTTTTGACGACTTTATCAGCCCTATCCATGTCGACATCAAAGATGATGTGGATGATGAGGCTATACATGGGAGAAATCGCCATAGGAAAAGACAGGCGAGAACCAATACGAGATAACGATTAAAACTGACGTTTATAAACTAGAAAAATCAAATAATTCTCTAACATCAATATTAAGTTTCTTGGCATAAGCTGCTACGTGACTTATACTTGTGTTAACTTGACCGAGTTCTGTTCTGGCTATTTGACTTTGTGAAATTTCTGTGATTAATGCAAGTTGTTCTTGAGACAAGCCTTTGGCCTCACGGGCCTTTTTTAGCTTCTTTCCAAACTTGTCCATAAAATCCTGATCCTTTAAATATTTCACTGTAACAAATAGACACCTAAGAATCAAAATAAATAATAGCAAATTTGCTATTAGAAAAAATACTCACTACCTTTAGATTATGTAACAAATTATAGCATTAGAATTAATTTATAAATTTGAAGCATCATTTTGTAATTATTATGGTGCTCACCAGAGCCTCACGTCTACACAAGCTTAGGAACTTTAAGACACAAAGAGGAGTAAGTGAGCGTCCGGAAACCCTATATACCTAGGGGTCCGGGCCTGCTTGCGATTTGTGTCTGGTGCTATCTTTGGATAGTATCTTCCTTGGGAGAGCCGTCCTAAGCGGTCCATTGTGTAGACGAATCAAAAAGTAGTGCCCGGCTCCCTCGGGAGTTTCGTTCTCCGATTTGGCTTGAGGTTTTGATAAAAATCAAAACGATGAAGTCACAAAACAAGCGCTTCCTTAAATTAAAAATTTCCTGCTCAAAGTTCGGCGGGTTGATTTTTCTTTTAGACTATTATCTCTCCTTAAAAAGCTTGTTAAAAAATATTATTTGTGCCCCTGAATAAATATCAGGACAAACGGCAACCTAAGATCAGCTTAATAGTTAATAGTCAATTTCAGGTTGCCGGTTTCCTTTTCATAGTCTTATCTGACTAATCTTTTTAATCAACTCAACTAAAGAAATTTCATGAAAAAAACTATACTTTTTATAGTGCTGGCCGCGCTTTGCCTTTTTTTCAGGGCGGCAGGACAAATCATAAACAAGCCACCAGGTCAAATCATCACCGGAAAAGTCACCGATGAACAAGGCACTCAGCTTCCCGGTGCAACTGTCAAATTAAAAGGAAGCTCTATTGCCGTAAATACAGCCGCAGACGGAACTTATACCATTGGACCTGTTTCTGCAAATGACATACTCGTAATTAGTTTTATAGGCTATCAACAGGTAGAAATACAGTTATCCGAACTTCAAAAACAACAATTCACCATCCGTTTAAAGAACAATACAGGGGTATTGGATGAAGTACAAATAATTGCTTATGGTACTACAACTAAAAGACTAAGCACTGGTAATGTATCTTCTGTCAAAGCTGCCGACATTGAAAAACAACCGGTATCTAACCCCTTAGCCGCATTAGAAGGGCGCGTACCCGGATTGTCTGTCACACAAAGCAGCGGGGTTAGCGGAGCCGGATTTAAGGTTCAGATTCGCGGACAAAACTCCCTTTTACAAGGTTCAGAACCTTTTTACATTGTTGATGGTGTTCCATTTGTTACCGGCAATTCTGCTTTAAACCAGATTTCATCTGCTGCCGGGTCTTCTTCAAGCGGCACTGGCATGAGTCCTTTCCAATTAATTAACCCTTCTGATATAGAAAGCATCGAGATATTGAAAGATGCCGATGCAACAGCTATTTACGGCAGCAGGGGCGCTAACGGAGTAATCCTAATAACCACCAAAAAAGGTAAGCCAGGATCTGTTAAAGTGAACCTCAACACCTATTCCGGTGTGAGCAAAGTGTCACGAACAATGGATATGCTGAATACGCAGCAGTATTTGCAAATGCGGCGGGAAGGATTCAAAAATAGCGGGCTTAAACCAACAACAACCAATGCGCCTGACCTGCTGCTTTGGGATACCACTCGGTATACAGACTTTAAAAAGCTTTTAATCGGTGGTACCGCTCATACGACTGATGCACAGCTTTCCTTATCAGGAGGCAATATAAATACCCAATTTATTATCGGAGGGGGCTATCATCATGAAACAACCGTATTCCCTACTGATTTGGGTGATACTCGTGGCTCCCTTCACTTGAGCCTAAATCATCATTCAACTGATAATAAATTGAACATTGCATTCACAGCAGGTTATTCCACCAATAAAAACAATCTCACAACGACTGACCTCAGCAGCTATATCAACTCAAACCCGATGCTGCAATTGTACACACCTGACGGTAAGTTAAACTGGGCAGAAGGAGGCAAAGCCTATTCAAGCCTCGGTATCCTGAACCCTAACCCGCTTGCTTTTCAGTATCAGACTTATACAGGAAAGTTTAACAACCTGAATAGCAATTTAATGATCGGATATCATTTCATACCTGATCTTCTTTTAAAGGTAAGCATGGGGTATAACACCGTAAACAGCAACGAGGTCGCTACTTTTCCAAGTACATCTATCAACCCCTATTCGTTGCAACTACCTTACAGCAATTTTGCAAACCGGACATTCCAGAGCTGGATTATTGAGCCACAGGCCCAGTACGCAAAAACGCTCGGTATTGGGAAATTGGATGTCCTGATCGGGGGAACATGGCAGGATCAATCAAGTAACGGTTTGACCGTAGCTGCTACAAATTATAATAATGACCTGTTGTTAAATTCCATCGCGGCGGCAGGTATTACGCAAAGCAGCAATAGTTATAGCCAGTATCGGTATGAAGGGATCTATGGGAGAGTCAATTATAACTTACAGGATAAATATATAGTAAATATAAGCGGCAGAAGAGATGGTTCGAGCAGGTTTGGTCCTCAAAGCAGATTCAGCAATTTTGCGGCATTCGGGGCAGCTTGGATTTTTTCGGAAGAGAAATTTATAAAAAGTACGCTGAGTAACATCATTAGTTTCGGGAAACTAAGGGGAAGCTATGGTATTACAGGAAATGACCAGATCGGCGATTATCAATACCTGGACACTTGGACACCGGTATCGGACACCTATCAAGGTGTAAGTAGTTTAAACCCAACTTCGCTGTATAATCCGTCATTTCAATGGGAAAAAAATAAAAAAACGGAATTGGCATTGGATTTAGGGTTCATAAATGATCGAATATTATTATCTGCCGCTTATTTCAGATCGCTTTCAAATAACCAGCTAGTTAACTATACGTTACCGACACAAACAGGCTTTACATCCATATTAGAGAATCTGAATGCCACTATTGTCAATAAGGGCTGGGAGCTTCAGTTAAACACTAAAAACATTGGTTCACACGCCTTTACCTGGAATAGTTCATTTAATTTAACCATACCTAAAAATCAGCTCCTTGCTTTTCCGGGATTAGAAAGCTCAACCTATGCCGGTACCTATATTATCGGGCAATCCGTTTCGAGCCGATTGGTTTATCATTATTTAGGTGTTGACCCGCAAACAGGCGTTTACCAGTTCTTGGATGTCAATAAAGATGGGAGTTATAATCAGACTGACAGGAACACACTTGTTAACACAGATCCTAAATTTTATGGTGGATTTCAGAACAGTGTAAGTTATAAGAATTTTCAGCTGGATATATTTTTTGAGTTTAAAAAACAAACCGGCGTTAATTACTTATCGAATCTTGCCGGAACCGTTCCGGGATACAAGTACTATAATCAACCCGTGATCGTCTTATCCCGCTGGCAAAACCCCGGAGATGTTGCTAACATACAAAAGTTTACCAGCGCAGGCGGCGCCGCTTTAACGGCGTCTAATCTTTACCTGAGAAGTTCAAATGCGGTCTATTCAGATGCTTCTTATATACGGCTTAAAAACGTTGCGCTGTCTTATAGTATTCCGCAACAGCTACTGAAAAAGCTACATGTGGTTAATTGCAGGGTTTATTTACAGGGACAGAACCTTTTAACTATGACCAATTACATTGGTGCCGACCCTGAAAACCAAAGCCTTTTTGTACTTCCCCCATTGCGAACAGTTACCGCAGGTATTCAACTAACCCTTTAATCATTAAACATGAAACCTCAATATAAACAGTTGTTGCTCATTTTATTGCTGAGCATAAATATGTCAGCCTGTAAAAAATTTGTTGACATTTCACCATCACCACAGTTAATAGCTACAGACGCAATTTTTTCAGATGACAATACCGCCCTTTCTGCTGTAAGCGGCGTGTATGTCCAGATGCGGTCAGGTAGCCCATCTTTTGTCAATGGCGGCATCGGTATTTACGCGGGGCTTACTGCCGATGAGATATACGACACCTCATCAAGCTCAACCTACGATCCATATTACAATAACAATATCCTTTCAAACGATGGGAATATCAGTGATTTCTGGTCTACGGCCTATAACACCATATACCGAACTAATGCCATTCTTCAGGGACTAGATAAAAGTAACGGCCTTACTTCGCCAGTTAAGAATCAGTTAAAAGGGGAAATGAAAGTGGTCAGGGCCCTGATATATTTTTATTTGGTTAACCTTTATGGCGATGTTCCCCTGATTACTACACCTGATTATGCCCAAAATGCTACTGCCGAAAGAACGCCGGTTTCACAGGTTTATCAGCAAATGGTTGTTGACCTAACAGATGCACAGGGTCTGCTTACTAATACATATCCAAGCACAGGCAAACTAAGACCAAATAGACTGACTGCCAACGCATTACTGGCGAGAATATACTTATTTAAAAAAGACTGGGCCAATGCGGAAGTGCAGTCTTCGGCTGTCATAAATTCAAATCTATATAGCGTTTTGCCAGATCTGAATGCTGTTTTCCTCATAAATAGCGGGGAAACTATTTGGGAGATAGCACCGGCAAACGATGCCGCAAATTCGGCCGAAGCAAGTGCTTTTGTCCCCGAATCGCCGACGGTAGAACCGACATTCGCAATAAACTCCTATTTACTCAATTTGTTTGATGCCAATGATAAGCGCAAAACAAATTGGCTGGGTAGTAACACCATTGGTGGCACAACTTATTATTACCCCAATAAATTTAAAAACAGCAGCACAACTTCTATTACAGAATACAATGTGGTTTTCAGGTTTGCTGAACAATATTTGATCCGGGCAGAAGCAAGGGCGCAGCAAAATACCAATTTACCAGGAGCGGTCAATGATCTGAATATGATTCATACCAGGGCTGGTCTGTCTGCCTATCCCACTTCCTTATTACAGGCCGACTGCCTATTGGCGGTACAAAAGGAACGGCGTTTAGAGCTCTTTACAGAGTGGGGTGACCGCTGGTTTGATTTGAAAAGATGGGGAACCATAGACGGCGTTCTTGGGGCTGAAAAACCTGGCTGGAAGCCTTATGCTGCCTTATTCCCACTCCCTTTAGATCAGCTAACCTACAATGTTAAACTGATACAAAACACCGGTTATTAATACCATCAACCAAAGTTCAACATCATGAGAAAGTTAATTATCTTATTAAATTTAATAATCCTGATCGTTTTATTAAGTAAAACATCCCTGAAAGCGCAAAATAAATCTTTAACAGTAGGTGATGAAGTGCCCGATTTCACATTTAAAAATATATTTAACAGCAGCAATGCGCAAATCAAGTTATCCGACTTGCGCGGTAAGCTGGTCATACTGGATTTTTGGGGCGTATTTTGCATTCCATGTATTGAGGAATTCCCGAAGCTGGATTCACTTCAAAAAATGTTCGGCAAGGAAATACAGATAATTACGGTTAATCCTTTAGACAGGGATTCTATCAGGCGGTTTTTCAAAAGCCATTCTAAAGTTTACCTGCCTTCCTTGCCGTTTATTACAAGCGATACAGTACTGCAAAAGATCTTTCCTCACCAGGGTAATCCTTACATAGTTTGGATAGGAAAAGATGGGAAGATGCTATTGGATGATGTGCCTGTTACACAACCAAATATTGAGGCCATTCTTTCCAATAAAACAATGAAAGTTCCCGAAGCTGTAAAGAATAATTATATTGAATCCTTGTTTGATAAACGCTGGAGCGATGATATGGTATATTCCTCCTACATCTATAAGGGCGCGGATCTGGGCCTTAAGTTGGAGAAATCTAAAATTGGTCAAAGTTTTTCAGAAGGTGGAACTGTTATGTTTTTGTATCAAAGGGCATGGGAAGGGTTGACAAGCGGGAAGTACGGTTTTTTTAGGCCGGGCAGAACGGTTATTCAAACCAAAGATTCCACTAAATACTTTGAGCCTAAAAATCTAAACGATTATGATAAACAGGTATGGTTGAGGGATAATCTTTATTGGTACCAATCTTCTGTTCCCAATGACAAACCGTATAATCTTTATGAATTGATGAAGGAAGATTTAAACCGCGCTTTTCACTTAAACGCCGGCATTGAAAAAAGACCGGTAAAATGCCTTGTTCTGGTCAGAACAAGTAGTACAGATAAAATAAAAACACAGGGGCATAAACCCGTTGATTCGTTTTTCAATGCAGACAGAATAGGTAAAGACTATGGCCCAACGCGTTCTTTAATCAATCAGCCATTCAGCAAATTCTCGAAAAGGCTGACAGGTTTGATGGAATACGGGCTCAAAAAACCTTTTGTAGATCAATCGGGCTACAATGGCAATATCGATATTCAATTCAAAGCAGATGCATTAGACGGAATTGTTTTAGCAAATTTACGTAATGCCTTAAAGATTTATGACCTTGATCTGGTTGAAAAAGATGTTGATTTAACTGTCCTTTCTCTAAAAGAAAATTAAGGTTTTGACACTAAAAAAACAGCGGAATTGGCAATAGGCCAAATCCGCTGTCAATAAAAATTATAACAGAAACTGTGTCTTAATTCTTTTGCAGTATCCTGTTATCGGGAGCCGGCGATCCAACATCGGTGCCTACCGGTAATGACGCGTTTGTGGACCCAAATAAACATATGGGCTGATTGTTACTATCCTTACAACTTTGGGCATTAATAACATTTGCTTTTGTGTCGTTGTAAGAGTAGGCCGCAGTCGTTTCATTGGTACTTGCATCTACGTGATACCAATACAGGGCTGCTATTTTGGTTGTATTAACCGGAACTGCTTTTTTT
>JANXVH010000047.1 GCA_025351765.1 Pedobacter sp. | reverse complement strand
GGTGCAGGAACTGTTGCCTAACCGATGGAAAATAATTAATGAAGAGCTCATGGAAAGCTCAAAAGTGCTGGCTTAAGATCTATTTTGATCAAATTACAAAATCATTTCTGCCCATAATCACGGCCGTAGTGTTAGCTTACTGTTAGAATACGGTATAAGAAAAAGAACTCGCCAAATAAACGAGCAAAGCCCGACATTTTCTCTCGAGCTTTGCTACAATTATGGCATCAATCACACCTGATAAGCGTGCGACAGGTGACGGTAAATTTGATTTACCAATCTTGCCAATTTGAATCTTTATTATCTCGCCACATACCTTGTCCAACAGTCAGATCGACAATTGGCGTTAACGTAGCGTCTATACCTAAGATTGTTCCTAAGGGCACTATCCTTATATCTTCTTTTTTCACATCTGGCCCTGGTCCTGAAAACATTTCCCATACATGATCTTCCCATCTAGAGGCTTCAGTTATTGTTTTGCCTTTAATAGCATCAAAATCGGTTATTACATAAGAATTTTTAGGCGCATTAATATTCCAATCCATAAATAGCCATTTCCAAACAGGATCATTTGGAATTACTGCTTCGGACATTATTGGTGTATCCAGTGTTCTTTCCAACGGGATAATTTGATAAGCCTTGATTTCATCTACACCATAATAATCATAAACGCCTAACATTAATTTTTCACACCAGGATTGATCTACAGATACTAAATTAAAAACGTCGTTGTCAGATAATGAAAATTGAGAATTCACTGTAGATCCAGATTGTAATTTTTGATATATGTGGCCCAATAGAAATTCATTTTCCTTTATAGATTTAAATCCTCCTGCAATAATCAATTCAAACCCGAGCTTTTCAGTTAATCCTATGGAATAAGAAAAATCTGGATTTTGCCCGCGATTGACTAGCGTAATATGATACCCATAATTAACAATATTTTTTCTTATGATATTTAAAAATTCCTTCTTTGTCATTATTTATTAATTTTTACCATGTAAATATGTATGACAATCTTTGCACACAGGAACTGTTTTTTTGCCACCATCTGCATGTCTCTTTGGATAATGATGTGACCTTGTATCTTCCGCTTTTGTTTCATTACCACAATTAGCGCAGTTATAGTCATTATCCTCTCTTTCTTTTGCTTTTTCTTTAGCCGAAGGAACTCTTTGTTTGGCTCTTTCTGAAGGAGGGGTTGTACCTTTACCAGTTGGAGATTTTTCAAGTTTTCCTTCCGTACCTCTTTCTGTTGTTTTAGATTCTGACTTATCTTCAGTCTTGTCTCTTTTCACATTAGGAATAGCTGGAGGAGGCAATAAAGGTTTATTCCATCCTGGCCCCTTAGCTGAGCCCGCGCCAGTGCCATTTTGTGGCGCCAAAACTAATAATGCTGTGCCAACAACTGCTGTCCCCACCCCTACAGCAGTAAATTCAACAGCTATTAATGTCGTCTTCACTGCATTTACAACACCATCAAAAATACTCGATGTTATAGTAGGGTTTCCAACCTGCATCCCGTCAGGATCTATAAATCTAATTGGATTATTTACCACATAGTTATATGGAGAATACCTTCTTGTCAGTTCAGCTAATGGATCAACTACCTGCCACCTTGCAATTACTGGATCATAGAACCTCGCTCCGTAGTCATACTCATTTGAAAGAACGTCCTGCAATTCCTTGCCGTTATAAAGATAATTATTTTTATCTCCTGATGTTAATTTGTTTACACTTAACCCAAATGCATAATACTCATCTTCCTGCACTACTCTTCTGCCAGAGCCTCCATTATTGTCAATCGTTACCCTAACATTACCCAGGTTATCTTTTAAATTGTATTCATAACGATAGGTGCCGTTAGAATTTCTTACAGCCCTTCCCTCTTCCGTTGCGATGAAATCTATCGTTCCGGAGGTATTATATTGGATTCCTGAAACGTAGTCTCTTACTATACTGCCCTGCACCGATCTTAGCTTTGTTCCTGTCGCATCATAAACGTAACTTGCTGTTTTTGTAATAGTTGTAATAGGATCATAAACCGTAACTGAGGAAGGCAGGTTTAATAAATTATAATTTATTCCCGTTACTTTTCTAGTGCCGTCTGTTATTGCGTTACCATTTACATCGTAAGTAAAACTTCCAGCTACTGGGCCCGCAACACCGGAAAGTTGGTTGCCGTTTGTGTAACTGTAGGCTGTAGCGGTATTGCTTGATGGGCCTCTTTTCAGCGAGGTGATATTTCCTGCTTTGTCGTAAGCGATCTCTTCGTTCAAGTCCTTACCCGCTGTACTGTAATCTGACTACGTTAAACGGTTCTGGTCATCATAAGTGTATTTGAAATACTTATTGCCACTATATTGACCTGTATATTCTACTTCAGAGATGTTACCATTGTATTGTGCGGTAGCGCCATAGCTTGGGCTGTTATACCTCAAGTTAACATCCAATGCTCCGGCCTTGGCCCTTAACAGCCAGCCCCGAAGGTTGTAAGTATACTTAATGTTTTC
>JANXVH010000039.1 GCA_025351765.1 Pedobacter sp. | reverse complement strand
TGCTGAGTGCTACAATGTACCTACTTACCTGCACCAAACCCCCTAGAAACACTGTAGGTGCTAATGATAATATTCTGGAATCAACAATATCATTGCTTTGGGATCATTTGCGGTTTGAATGCAGTTTAACTCTGGTTTCTTTGTGTAGGAGGTACCTTAAGTAGCAGAAACCACGACTAACCCACAAGCAAGACACAAATGAACCCGGAGTTAAAATCCCTTCTAACAGGCATTTAAAATATTTGACACCACACGTGAATTTCAGCGATAATTATAGTACAAAAACAGGCAATAAATGATGTGTAAAAATAGTCTTTTCAGAAAGACAAAAAATATAATTAACATGCTGTAAATCAACACATTTAATTCAAAAAAATCTGGAACTTTATTTGGAAATATCGACTATTTTTCCTACATTTGTGCCTGTAACAAAACGAGCTTTTTATAAGCCACACCATAACAATCTGTCGGTTAAGTCCGAACGATTTGTTGACATCCGGAACGCGCTCCGCCATCGCTGATCAGCTAAAAATAATAGGCATTGCTCCCGTTTCAATATTTTAATTAGTCGACATATTAGATTTAATCTGCCAGCTGTGATAGCAGGTAGCAGAAGTTCATTGACGTATTAAAAGCCGCTAGGGCTTTCAATTAAATTCTTTAACAGAATAAATTAAACAGATCGGTATCTTTCAGGTATAGCTTGCGGAACTTAATCACTGAACTGAGATTAATAATAGCCTCCTCGCGTATCGTACTACCGAAACTTTTAAAATACAAAAAAAAAGGAGTAGAAAAAATATGCTTTCTACTCCTTTTTTAAAGAACTTGTCCAGAACCCTCGCTTTAAGAAGGCCTTCTTCTTTTTATGTTTTGCCTGCCCTTCACGGATATCCCGCTCACAGGACTTTTTTCTTTTTAACAGCCGACACTCACTTTTTCTCCGGCCTTATTTGCTATCAACAATTTAACAAAAAATATGTTCGGCTTTATTAAAATTTTATTAACAAATCAACATTTACTAACCGCTGGCATTCCTCCTACTTTCAAGCATTAATTTCCATACCTGGGTCATGATATTTTTTGAAATAGTTTATTATCTTTAATCAGAAATTAAACCATCACTAACTGAATGTACCTGTATTCTAAATTAACCCAAGGCTTATACATATTGAGCCTTTTATTTTTGGTCTCCTGCAAAAATAATCATGATGAACAGGCCGAAAACAAGCTTTTCATTTTACTGCCTTCAGAGAAAACTCACATCGATTTTAACAATGTAATTACTGAAGATGCGCGTGCCAACGTTATGTCTTACCAGTATTTTTATAATGGAGGCGGTGTAGCAGTGGGTGATCTGAATAACGATGGACTGGATGATATTTATTTTTCAGGAAATATGACTCCTGCAAAGTTGTATCTTAATAAAGGCAAAATGGAGTTCGAAGATATTACGGCTAAAGCGGGCTTTGACGAAATCAGCCTTTCTTGGAAAACAGGGGTTACTATGGCTGATGTAAATGGCGACGGAAAACTGGACATTTACCAATGCTATTCTGGCGGGCTCCCTGCACCTAACAGACAAAACAAACTATACATTAACCATGGCAATGACCCATCTGGAGCACCCATTTTTAAAGAAGAAGCCGCCACTTACGGTTTGAATGACGATTCTTACAGCACGCAAGCAGTATTTTTTGATTATGATAAGGACAACGATTTAGACCTTTTTCTACTTAACCATAACCCAAAAGTTTTCACAACGCTAGATGAGCAGTCTGCCCGCACAGTACTTAAAGAACCGGCACCAAAAATCAGGATAAAACTTTTTAAGAACGACAATAATAAATTCGTAGATATTACAGATCAGGCTGGCTTAATTAATACTCCATTTATTTATGGCTTAGGCGCCGGAATAGCAGACGTAAATAACGATGGGTGGCCAGATATTTATGTGTCTAACGATTATTCGGCACCAGATTACCTGTATATCAATAATGGTAACGGCACCTTTACTGATCAGCTAAGCAGCAGCATCGGCCATACTTCTATGTTTTCTATGGGCAATGATATTGCTGATATTAATAATGATGGACTGGCCGATATACTTACTCTGGATATGCTACCAGAAGATAACCACCGTCAAAAACAATTATTTGCTCCCGATAATTACGAATATAATAACCTGAGGCTAAACCTAGGCTTTCACCAGCAAGACATGCGCAATATGCTGCAAATTAACAACGGGAATGGGACTTTCAGCGAAATCGGACAGTTGGCAGGTATTTCAAACACCGATTGGAGCTGGGCTCCTTTATTTGCCGACTATGATAATGATGGCTTTAAAGATCTTTTCGTTAGTAACGGTTACCTGCGCGATTATACCGATATGGACTTTCTGAAATTTCAAGGAGATTTTTTAAGACAAACTGATCCCGAGGTAGTACGACAAAATCTGCTGGAGTTGATCAATAAGATTCCTTCTTCTAACGTAAAGAACTACCTATTTAAGAACAATGGCAACCTAACCTTCTCCAATAAAACAGTGGATTGGGGTATTGAGCTTCCTTCCAACAGTAATGGCGCGGCATATTCAGATCTGGATAACGACGGTGATCTGGATCTTGTAGTGAACAACATTAATCTACCAGCGTTTGTATACCAGAACAGAACAAATGAAAAGAACAAGAATCAGTTCCTTAAAGTTAAATTAAATGGTGCGGACCATAACACGCAGGGAATTGGTGCAAGAGTGTGGTTGTACACGGGGGGCAAATTACAATATTTGGAACAAAACCCATCAAGGGGTTATCAATCCAGCGTTAGTCCGGTTTTACACTTTGGCCTTTCTGAAAAAGCACACATAGATTCTCTTAAAATTATATGGGCCAGCGGAAAACAGCAAACGTTAACCAAAGTAAAGACCAATCAGACACTGTTAGTTGCAGAAAAAAATGCCGTACAGCCGGCAGCCTCCAAAAAACCTGTTGCCCCATTATTTACAGAGATCCAATCTCCAATTGCTTTTAGCCAACCTAAAAATAGAATAAATGATTTTAAACGTCAGCCTTTACTCACCAATCCGCTTTCTTTTGGCGGACCATGTATGGCTAAGGGCGATGTAAATGGCGACGGACTGGAAGACGTATACGTTGGCGGAGATGAACAACAGCATGGAATATTGTTTCTGCAAAACAAAAATGGCTCTTTTACCGCCAAATCCAATCCCGCTTTTATTGCTTCTGGGAAAGCACAGGATGCAGATGCCGTATTTTTTGATGCCAATGGAGATGGAAAAACAGACCTGTATGTGGCTAGTGGCGGATACAGCAACTATTTAACAGTTGATCCACTATTGCAGGACAGACTTTATATTGGTGATGGAAGGGGCAATTTTCGCAAAAGCCCCGTTAAATTACCTGTTATGCTAAGCAGTAAAGGTTGTGTAGCTGCAGGCGATTTAAACGGTGATGGCTTTACCGATCTATTTGTAGGCGGCAGGGTAATTCCCGGAAGTTATCCAGAAGCGCCACAGAGTTATCTACTGATCGCAGATGGTAAAGGTGGCTTCAGTGATCAGACGGCGAGAATCGCCCCGCAGCTGCAAAAAATAGGAATGGTGACTGATGCTGAATGGGCTGACCTAAATGGGGATAACAAACCTGATCTGGTACTGGCCGGAGAATGGATGCCGCTCACGGTAATGATCAATGAAAATGGAAAGCTTGTAAATAAAACCAAAGCGTACTTAGGCAGGAATTATTCCGGCTGGTGGAACAAGATCCTGCTGGAAGATATTAACGGCGATGGCAAGCCTGATCTTATCGCCGGAAACATGGGTCTAAATACACAATGCAAGGCCAGTGATAAAGAACCGGCAGAACTATATTTTAAAGATTTTGACGACAATGGTTCGGTAGATCCAATTCTTTGTTTTTATATACAAGGAAAAAGCCATCCGTATGTATCGCGTGATGAGTTATTAGATCAAATGAGTATGATGCGCACTAGATTTGATGACTACAAAAGCTACGCCGATGCCGGAATGACAGACATTTTTAAACCAGAGGAGATGCACGGGGCTTCTAAGTTATCTGCTAACTACTTAAAGACTGTAGCCTTTGTTAATAATGGCAAGGGAAAGTTTAAGGAGATTACCTTGCCTGCGCAGGCACAATATGCCCCCGTATTTACCATTACAACGGTAGACTATAATAAAGACGGAAACAAGGACTTGCTTTTATGCGGAAACATGAATAAAGCGCGGCTAAAGTTTGGAAAAAACGATGCTAACTTTGGGGTACTTTTGAAAAATGATGGAAAAGGAAATTACACATATGTGCCGCAAACCGCATCTGGTTTTAAACTGCATGGTGATATAAGAAGTACCTTATTGATCAAAGACAAACTGCTTTTTGGTGTCAATCAAAATAGCATGGCTGCTTACCAGCTTAGATAAAAAAAGTCTGAAACGAAAAAATGGCTGTTTAGGAGCAGCCATTTTTATCTCAGATTAAAACTGGGTTAAGAATTTCCGAAGATGGCTCTGTAAGCAGACCAGCAAGCATTTCTTATTTCGCGAGGAAGTTCGTCCTTTACATAAAACTGCATGCCTTTCTCGTTATAAAAATAACGGAAGTAATTGCCAAGTCTATCTGGCTGTTCGCCTGTCTGACTATTCTTCCTGGCATTTAGCCACAGTGCATACGTTACTTCAACTCCATTAAGGGCATTTTCTAGATCTTGTATTTTACCGGAATTTTTGTCGTTTAATATCAATTCACTATAATCACTCATATACTATTCCATTAACTGGCAAAGGTAGGCATAATATATGGGTAAACCAGAATGCCCTAAGAAACAGGTGTTTTGATGCCTGCAGAGTTGAATTGTAAATCATATAGTCGCTTGTAATACCCGTCTAACTTTAACAATTCCTGATGGGTACCACTTTCTTTGATCTCGCCCTTGTCAAGCACCAAGATCTGATCTGCGTTTTGGATGGTAGATAAACGGTGGGCTATGACGATAGACGTTCGCCCCTCCATTAGATTTTCAATAGCGCGTTGGATCAACATTTCGGTTTCTGTATCTACAGAAGAGGTAGCTTCGTCAAGCACCAAAATAGCGGGATTATAAACGAGGGCACGGATAAAGGAAATCAACTGAGCCTGGCCTGCCGATAGTGTAGCACCGCGTTCCATAACATTGTACTGGTAACCACCAGGCAGCTTTTCGATAAAATCATGAGCCCCAACTTTTTTGGCGGCATCCACAACTTGATCCATCAGTATATCCGTATTATTCAAAGTAATGTTGTTAAAGATAGTATCGGAAAAGAGGAAAACGTCTTGAAGGACTGTAGCGATATTTTTTCGAAGGTGGTTCAATTCATAATCCTGAATGATTATACCGTCAATCTTAATCTTCCCTTTCTGGATCTCATAAAACCGATTAAGAATATTTATAGTGGATGATTTTCCTGCCCCTGTTGCCCCTACCAATGCAATAGTTTTGCCCGCTTCTACGTTAAATGAAATATCCTTTAATACATAACTTTCATCATTATAAGCAAACCACACGTGTTCAAATGATATTGCCCCATTCATTTTTATTGGCGCTAATGTGCCTTTGTTTTCCGTAACCTCATCAGTATCCAGAACCTTAAATACTCGCTCTGCGCCCACCATGCCCATTTGCAGCGTGTTAAACTTATCTGCAAGTTCTCGAATTGGCCTGAACAGCATACCCAGGTACATGATAAATTCTGTAATAATTCCAGGCTTAATACTCAAGGGGTGTGCGAGGATAGACTTAGAACCATACCAGATTAGCAAGCCCATAGACACGGCCGAGATCACTTCTACTACTGGAAAAAATATGGAATAATACCAATTAGACCGAATATTGGCATCTCTGTACCTTGCATTGATGTTCACGAATTTCTTATATTCCTGGTTCTCCCTAGCAAAATACTGAATTATAGATATGCCTGTAATGTGTTCTTGCAGATAGGTGTTGAGATTAGAAACCTCCGTTCTGATTTGTTGAAATGCTAATTTAATGGCCTTCTGAAAAACGGAGGTTGCCATAATTAGCAAAGGGATAGGCAACAACACCACGATGGTAAGCATCCAATCGCGCGCTAGCATTACGGCAACAATAACAATTACCATGAGCACATCTCCAATGATCATGATCAGTCCTTCAGAAAATATTTCTGCTATGGTTTCTAGATCGGATATAGTACGGGTGATCAATTGCCCTATAGGCGTATGGTCGAAATATTTTAATCTCAGTTTAGTAATGTGGTTGAAAACGTTGATTCGCAGATCCTTTACCGCCGACTGCCCAATGATGTTGGTGAGTAGGGTGTGACTATATTGAAATGCGGTTTGCAACACCAGTAACAGGAGCATGAGCAAGGTCATGTTTAGCAGGCCAGGATAATCACCTGCAAAGATATAATGGTCTAATGTATAACCTATGATTATTGGTCGCAATGGAGCAATAACCGCAAGAAGTATAGTGAGAACCACCGACCATATAAAGGTTTGCTGGTAAGGTGTTACGTATTGAAAAACCCGTTTCAGCAAACCCACATTTATAACATCTCCTGTTATTTTAGACATATATCAATTGGCATAAGGATATTTAACACTAACCAAGTAAAGACCACAAGCTGGAACCGATTGCCCAGCCTTGCTTCTATTCTTACTGGCAATTATGGATTCGA
This sequence comes from Pedobacter sp., assembly GCA_025351765.1. Lineage (GTDB taxonomy): Bacteria > Bacteroidota > Bacteroidia > Sphingobacteriales > Sphingobacteriaceae > Pedobacter. Next base: position 3,197 of record JANXVH010000039.1, on the reverse strand, counting down.
ATTCTGCAAATGTAATTTCATTTTTTCCAATCTGCACCAGCGTACCCACAATAGCGCGTACCATATTGCGCAAGAAACGGTCGGCACGAACAGTAAAGCACAGCCCTCCTTCCTCGTTTGTAAAGAAGGCCTCAGTAATTTTGCAATTATTTGTAAAGGTTTGCGTATTGGACTTGCTGAAACAGGAAAAATCAACGTGCCGGAGCAGAACAACAGTTGCCTGATTCATTAACTCTACATCCAACTGGCCTTTAAATAACCAAGACCTGTCCAGCTTAAACGGATCTTTTTGAAAATGGATAAAGTACTTATATGTCCTTTCGGTAGCATCAAATCTTGCATGTGCATCCGCATGTACCGGAAAAATCTGCTTTACAGCAATCTGATAGGGCAAGAGAGAATTGATCCCGCCAACTGCTTTTAGCAAGACAGATTCATCAGGAGCAATTTGATCAACATTAAAATCCAAGTCGAAATGGGCGAAGAACTGCATGGCATGCACGCCTGCATCGGTGCGCCCACAGCCGAGTGTTGCAATAGGTTGCCTGAAATAGATAGACATAGCCTTATCCAAACATTCCTGTACTGTAATGGCATTAGGCTGTATTTGCCAACCATGGTATGAGGTACCGTTGTAAACTAGCTCAATAAAATATCGCGTTCTGTTCAATGTTACAAATCTAACGTTCTAAATCTATTTTTAGATTGCTTAATTTTGGTGTTTTAATATCTTTGTTAAAATTATGGAATTGATATGATACAGAGAATTCAGTCTGTTTGGTTGCTACTAGCTTCGCTAACATTGTTATTACTTTTGCTAGTCCCGGTTATGGGTATTGTTGAGGGGGCAAAAGAGTTCTGGATCCAGGCTACTGGTTTATTTAAACAGGAAAATGGGGTGACAACAAAGATCGACTCGTTTAGGCCGCTGTATATTTCTGTGGTGTCCCTGGCGGCAATGACCATTGGGGTAATTTTTAATTTTAAAAGTAGGACTTCACAGAAAAGAATGATTTTTGGGCTTATAGCCCTGATCGTCGGAATTTCGTTCTGGATCTTTAATTTTGCGCAGCGAATTCCGGGTGGACTGGATCATGCATCTTACAAAGCAGGCATCGCTTTGCCGCTACTGGCGATTATATTTTGTGCACTTGCAATACGCGGAATTACAAAAGATGAGCAATTATTAAGATCCGCTGAAAGACTGAGATAATTAATCTCCTCATTTTTATTTAGTTACGATACAGCAAAATATCAATTATTAACACTACCTTTGCGGCTTAATAAATTATAATACATGACAAACCCATTTAGTAAATTGGGGATAAGTGATGACGTTGTTAATGCTGTAAAGGATTTAGGTTTCGAAAATCCAACACCTATTCAGGAACAAAGTATTCCTGTACTGTTAGAGGGCAATAACGATTTTGTTGGTTTGGCCCAAACAGGAACAGGAAAAACAGCCGCATTCGGTTTGCCGCTGTTGGAATTGATAGACTTTAAGAGCAATAAGCCGCAGGCGCTGATTTTATGCCCTACAAGAGAGCTTTGCTTACAGATTACCAGTGACATCAAGAATTTCTCAAAAAACATCTCTGGTGCTAATGTTGTTGCCGTTTACGGTGGCGCAAACATTATGCAACAGCTGCGTGAAATTAGAATCGGTGTACAAATAGTTGTGGCTACACCGGGCCGTATGTTAGACATTATTGGCCGTAAGGCTATAGATTTCACTAACGTGAAATATGTAGTTTTAGATGAAGCCGATGAAATGTTAAATATGGGCTTCCAGGAGGACATCAATGATATTTTATCGACAACTCCTGATGATAAAAAAACATGGTTATTCTCCGCTACTATGCCTCCAGAGGTTAGAAGGATAGCTAAAAATTACATGGACTCTCCAGTAGAGTTAACCATGGGCACCAAAAATGCAGGGAACGTAAATATTGAGCATGAGTACTACATTGTACGTGCAAGAGATAAATACGCTGCCTTAAAGCGTATTGTAGATTTTAACCCTGAAATCTTTGCTGTGGTTTTCTGCAAAACCAAACTGGACACCCAGGATGTTGCAGAGCACTTGATTAAAGACGGTTACAATGCAGATGCGTTACATGGAGATCTTTCTCAGCAACAACGCGATAAGGTGATGCAGCGTTTTCGCGACCGTAACATGCAGTTGCTAATTGCTACTGATGTTGCTGCACGTGGTATCGATGTAAACAATGTAACACATGTAATCAATTACTCTTTACCGGACGAAATTGAAAGTTATACCCACCGAAGTGGCCGTACTGGTCGCGCCGGAAAAACCGGTATATCTATCTGTATTGTTAATTCAAAAGAGATTGGCAAAATCCGTCAAATTGAAAGGATCATCGGAAAGCAATTTACTAAAGCCGATCTTCCTACAGGTTTTGATGTTTGCGAAAAGCAATTGTTTGCTTTGGTACATAAGGTACATAATGTTGAAGTTAACGAATCACAGATCGAGCAATACATGCCGAGAATTATGGATGAGTTTGCTGAACTGAGCAAAGATGAAGTGATTAAGCGTTTTGCATCTCTTGAGTTTAACCGATTCTTAGAGTACTACAAAAATGCTCCAGACCTGAATTCTACAAGTGATGATCGTGGTGAACGCGGAGAGCGCGGTGAACGTGGAGAACGTGGTTCAAGAAATAGCGAAGGTTATACCCGTTTGTTCATTAACCTCGGTTCTGTTGATGATTTTACAAGAGGTGACCTATTATCTTTTGTTTGCAATAACGGAAAGATTAGCGGAAAAAGCATTGGCAAAATTGACTTGAAAGGTGTGTATTCATTCTTCGAAGTTGAAAATGCAACTGTAGAATCTCTGTTCAACAACTTCAAAGGTGTTGAATTTAACAATCGTGGTGTAAGGATTGAAAAAACTGCTGAAGGTGATGGCGGCGGTGGTAGTGCACGTAGTCGCGGAGGCTTTAGTAGCGGTGGTGAACGAAGAAGTAGCGGTGGCGGTGGAAGAAGCAGTAGTGGAGGCGGAGAACGCAGAAGCAGTGGCGGAAGCGGTCGTCGTGAAGGCGGAAGTGCTGGTGGCGGTTTTAAGGATTTCTCCGGAAGAAGTCGAGATGATCGTAGCGCAAGCGCAGGCGGTCGTCGTGATAGCGGAAGCAGCGATAGAAAACGCAGATCTTAATCTATATAAATAACAA
>JANXVH010000156.1 GCA_025351765.1 Pedobacter sp. | reverse complement strand
TTCTAATACTGATTGCATTCTGATCGTTATGTAAACTCCGCTTAAATAAATCAATCATCTGATCCTGTTTTATTCCTCCTCATTACTTCGCAATGGTCTTGCTCTAAGGCTTGTTTATAACAAATTCAACCCTGCGGTTTTGTTGACGTCCTTCAGCAGTCTTGTTAGAAGCAATAGGTTGGTTTGGGCCATAACCTGTAGCTTCAATTCTAGATGCGTTAGCTCCCTGTGATACCAAATATGCTTTAACAGACTCGGCTCTATCTTTAGATAAACGAAGGTTTAAAGCCATTGAACCACTATTGTCAGTATGTCCGGCTAATTTTAGACTAAAGTTTTTCTCTACCAATAATGCCGCTACTCTGTTTAAGGTTGCGTAAGATGTAGAACGGATAGTTGCTTTTCCTAAATCAAATTCAAGATTTCTGATGGCTTCATCAACAACTTTACGGTCTGCCTCTGTAACTACAATCTTTTCTCTTATTACTTGAGCAGGTGCCTTTAATGGGCATCCGGCTCCATCAACCACTGTGCCAGCAGTTGTACCAGCACATTTATCAAATTTATTAGCTACACCATCGGCATCATCATCTCCCAATTCCTGAGCATATTTTGCTGCTATTGCTTCTCTGTCTCTTCTGGCCGCATCTTCTGATGCTGCCAATGCTCTTTTTAACTCAGCACTTTCTGCCGCACTTGCTTCACGTAGCGCAGCAATTGCGCTATAGTTTTGCAGCTGAGAAGTTCCTTTACGTCCTAATGCAATCTCCACTCCCGCATGTGCATAAGAAAACCTATCGTTGGCTCCACCTATTACGCCATCAAAGTTTTGCGTTTTTGTAAAGTTTACAGTATACCCAAGGTCGATGTTTATTCCTTTAGATACACCTAATTTAAAACCGGCTCCAACTGGCACAAACCAATTCTCTTGGTATGGCGTATTAGCCGCATTTACCGTAGCATTTGTGTTAGCGCTTGACGACATATAGCCTGCACCTATCTTAGCATAAGGTGACAAGATATTCCTTTTTTGGTTAAGGCTTAAATTAGCAACAGTAAATACTCCTGCTACTGCCGCAGACCAGCCAATCCTCGTAGTAAAAGTAGCCGCACTTCCTGGAGTTGCGTTTGGCCTACCACCTCTAACTTTTCCTGCAAGGAAATCAGCTTGTAAACCAAATCCAGGAACAATTTGTTTCTTGATATAACCACCATATCCCCAATCTTCATAAGGAGTATTAAAGTCGCCGTTTGTTCTATTGTTAAATGGTGTGTAATGGGTTAACATACCACCATTAAGTCCGATTGACCAGGTACGGAATTCTTTTTTTGAAAACCTGTCTGCTGAACTTACGTTATCTTCCTGCGCAAATAATTGCGACGACAATCCAACCAAGGAAAGTAAAAGTGCCGCTTTTGTAAATTTTGATTTCATATTTTTTGTATTTAAATAATAAAATGTCCGTTTTATTTTATGAACGATTTATTGGGCGTAATAATCCTGCCAAAAAATGATTAATCGAAGCTTTTATAAAAAAATAAGCTAATTATCAACACTTTAGTGGATTCCTTAAAAACGCATTGGAAAAAGATGTATTCGAAATAAAAGAATATTATCTGTCTACTATTTACTACAAATAAAACTATTAAAGCTGAAATACTTGTCCCCGCTCCGGAATACTAACAAGATAGCCTTCTTCTTCCAATGCCTCTTTTAGTAATTTCATGCTGCTCATTTCTCCATGAACTAAAAATACCTGACTAATCTTTTGTTGATCTTGCTGTTTAACGGTGTTTACCAGGTCATTATGATCTCCATGCCCACTCAATAAATCTGTTTGCTTGATACTCGCATATACCATCAAGTCGCGGTTTCTAAGTCTCACTATAGGATCTCCCCTCAAAAGTCTGTTGCCTAGTGTTCCTTTTGCACAATAGCCGATAAATAATATGGTACAGTAGTAATTTTGGATATTATAATACAAATGATCCTGTATCCTACCTCCCTCCAGCATTCCTGCCGAAGATATAATGATGCAAGGTTCGTGGTAATTGGAAGCGGAAAGGCTCTCTTTTTTATCTTGGACGTAAATCAATTCTTCGAATTCGAACTCATCTCCCCTTTTCCGGTAAAACTCCTTAGATTCTTCGTTCAGAAGTGATTGGTGCTTTCGGTAGATGTCCGTAGCAAAACTGGCCAACGGACTGTCCACAAATATTTTAACAGGTGGCAATAATCCTTCACTAAAAATTTTATTTAAGCTGTAAACAAGCGATTGCGTACGTCCAATACTAAAAGCCGGAATGATTAGTCTACCAGGAAATTTTATACAGGCCTCATTTATGGTTTCTACCAATTTATTCTGCAGCGTAGTGTCTTTACTATGCAGCCTCCCTCCATAAGTTGATTCTGTTACCAGATAGTCTACCTGAGGAAGTGGGTCTGGATTAACAAGCACAGGATAGTTTTGCCGACCAATATCCCCTGTAAAGGCAATCTTCTTGGTTACTCCTGCTTCGTTTACGGTTAATACTACAGCGGCAGCACCTAGCAAATGGCCAACTGGAATAAATTTTACCGAAACTAGCTCATTGATACGGAAGTCTTTATGAAACGCAATTGTCACAAAACGTTCCATCGTTTCCATTACATGTTTTTGCAAGTATAAAGGTTGCGGACCGGAAAATCTACGGTGTTTCCCCTTCGAGTGTTTATGTTGTTTGTTAATAAAAATATTTACCGAATCCAATAACAGTAGTTCAGCTAAATCTGCCGTAGGTGGTGTAGAAAGAATCTGGCCTTCAAAACCTAAACGTACCAATGTGGGTAAGTTGCCAGAATGATCTATATGTGCATGGGTAAGAATAACAAGATCTATAGACGTGGGATCGAAAGGGAAATATTGATTTTCTTCCTGAAAAGTTTCCTTTTCATAATCTAAGCCGCAATCTATCAGAATTTTATAATCTTCAAGCTCCAACAGGTGCATACTTCCTGTTACCTGCTGTGCAGCTCCCCAAATCGTTAATTTCATAGGCTATATGTCGTATTGTAAAGCAAGTTAATATTTTAATTTCTAGCTTAATCTGATTTTACAATTTATCCGCAGTCAAAAAATCTGACCATTTGTTTACCAGATACTTATAATTAAGCTGCCTTGTAACTAGATTACTGTTAATTTGCTTCCATTTAGTCAGTTCCTCTACAAAATCAGGTTTTTGCAAACCGCTGATTTTAGCTGCAAATGTATATAACTCTTTTCTTGAAGGATGATCTGGTGAACATGCGTTAAAAGTAAAGCCAAATGCATTTACGTTCAGGATATGAAGACTCAGGGCAATGCAATCATCCAAATGAATGAGGTTAACCGGTGCAAGTCCGTTATTAATATCTTTCTTACCTGCAAAAAATTTGGCCAGATTTCTACCCGGACCAATCAATCCACCAAACCGCAGCACAGTTGTTGTAAATCCCTTGTAACTTTGAATAATCTCTTCCGCTTCTGCAATTGCTTTACCTGAGTCCGAGTCTGGATTTACCGGTTCTGATTCTTCAACCTCTCTGTTTACATCGCCATACACAGCGGTAGAACTGATCATCAAAACCTTTTTAATTCCGGCAACTTCTGCAACAGCTCCTATTTTTTTAATTTTTTCCGGATATTCCTTTTGTAAGCCAACATGTCTTTGTGGTGGTAATGACACAACCAAAGTATCACATTCAAAGAATTTCGGATCGAATTGTTCCTGCTCCACTGCAAAGTTCACCAAATATCCTTTTATACCAGCCTCTTCCAGTGCCGGCAATTTATCTACACTAGTGGTCGAACCTTTAACTATCCTACTTAACTGAACCAATTTCCTCCCCAGCGCCATTCCATACCAGCCGCAGCCAAGTATACTTACGATATCGTCCATCAATAATTGATTATTTATCTTCAGCTGCTTTTGGAACCAAAAGCAATGACCCTATTACAGACAGCACCAATACTCCGCCTACGATGGAAAGAGATAATGGCGAGGAAATGTGATAAATCGGCGCAATTACCATTTTAACACCGATGAACGATAAAATCACAGCTAATCCATATTTCAACAGACTGAACATGTGGATAAAATTTGCCAACAGGAAATACAATGCCCTTAGACCAAGTATCGCGAATATATTAGAGGTATAGAGAATTAATGGATCATCTGGTGCTATCGCAAAAATAGCTGGAATAGAATCTACTGCAAATAATACGTCGGTAAATTCAATAACCGCAACTACCACCAATAGTGGTGTCGCTATTTTAATGCCGTTCTCTACGGTAAAAAAGTTCCCCCCCACAAACTCCTTGCTTACTTTAAACAATTTATAGATCAGTCTTGCACCCGCACTTTTGCTAAAGTCCTTTTCTTCATCATCGTCATCATTGCTAATCCCGGATTTTATTCCCGCATAAATCAGAAAGAACCCAAAAATCATCATTACAATATTGATGCGTACCAAGTGACCTAACACATTCATCTCTGGAAGATAGGTTAGGTTAATTAAGCCCACTCCTGCAAAAATAAATATCGCCCTAAAGATCAAGGCTCCTATAATTCCCCAAAACAAAACCTTGTGATGCAGCTCTTTAGGGACGTTGAAAAAACCGAATACCAGAATAAATACAAAGAGATTATCTACAGAAAGTGCCTTCTCTATCCAATATGCAGACTGAAATTGAGTGAATTTCTCAAAACCTGATACGTAATAAATCACGCCACTAAATGCCATGGAAAGCGAGATCCAAACTGCGGACCATATCGCGGCCTCTTTACTTGTTACTGCATGTACCTTTTTATTAAATACGCCAAGATCAAGCAGAAGCATCACCAACACCAGCACCGCAAACCCAACTATAACTCCAGGGTGGTTGATTAAATTATTATCCATTTTATATTTTATTGCTATTGTTTATCGTAATTTTTGTCTAAAATGCTAAAAAAGATCGGTTTTAAGCATCGCTTTTAAAATATTGGCCTGCACATCGTAATTGTTAAGGTGATCCATGAAGTTGATATCCGATATTTTATGATAGTTCTCTTTAAGCAGGCCGATGATCTCTGTAGGTATATGGGTTTTTAATGCCGCAGCGCTGCTAGAAAGTGTATCGTTTTTATAAGAAAGCTCCTGTATAATTCTTCCCTTTTCAGACCGATTATTTGTAAAATCAATTCCATTAAGTTCTCCCAGTTCGCAGAATAGGAAAAGGTTCCTGCTTGGAAAGAAAAGAAAGTACTTTTCTTGATCAAGGAACTTATATACTTCAATAATCAATTGCCCTGATTTTAAACCGCAATAAAATACCGTTCTGAAATCATACTTACACAACTGCCCCATTAGCTTCTTTTGTATACTTGCATGCGTGTTGAGGTACATGTCTTTAGGCAAAAAATCAATTAGCTGTCCCAACTGACCAGAACTGATGTCATAATAGAAGTCTCCCGCGTAGCGGGAGCTAAAGGAATTAATGTGATTAGAAAAAGGGAATTCTTCTGTTTGATCCGAAAGCACTTGGAACAATTTTCTTAGTGATAAGTTGATCTTGAGCGACTGCTGCTGCTTGTCCAGGTTAAAATTCTTTTCATCAAATACTGAGCTGCCCATTTTTTCGATCAGCTCCTTGTTTAGGCTAATCTCATCGTAAATCAGGCTAACGTTCTTTTCATTGTTTTTTTTGATTTTCTTTAAAAGCTCAATCAGGCTGTCCGTAAATTGAATATGAAAAATCTCCAGTTTATCAATATCTAAATCTTCATTGTTCTCGAACACTTGATGGATAACCTGGCTGCGTAAAAATATCTTATAGAGCGCTTCTTCTTCAAAGAATACAGAGAGCAGCTGCAATCGGCTGATCTCTGTGCGGGATGCGTTTAAAATATTTGAACGGCGTTCATCCATCTGTTAAGACTAATTAACGCGGGTAACGTTCTTTTTTAGCTCTGTTTCCAGGGTTTTAAGTTCGCCATCCAATACCCTTCTGCTTTGCGCACCGGCTTCATGAATCTGTTTAACCTCATTAAGGGTTTCAATGAGCGACTGTGTAGTCATCTTTAAAGTCTCAATTGAAACTACTGTTTTCTCATTTTCCCTAGCCACGTCTATGCTATTCTGTTTTAACATGTCCGCATTTTTCTGCAAAATGGTATTTGTAGTATCAGAAATCTTTTTCTGCATCTCTACGTTTGCTTTTTGCCTTTGGAGCGCCACAGCAAGTGTTAACTGATTCTTCCAAACCGGAATGGTCGTAGATACAATTGATTGTGCTTTTTCTGCTATAGAAGTATTGTTATTTTGTACAACGCGAATCTGTGCAAGTGATTGGATCATAATAAATCTAACAATCTTCATATCAGCCAGGCGTTTATCCAACCTACTCAGGAAATCTCGCAGATCTGCGATCTCATAATCCTGATAATCTGCAGGTCGACCTTCCATTTCAGCAAGCTTTAAACTAAGTTCGTTGTACTTAAGCTGACCGGATACGATCAATTCTTCCATATCGTGGATATAACTCACATTACTATCGAACATGGTTTGTAATGAGCTGTTATCCTTTATTGAATTTAAGCGGCCTGCCTTAACTTTATTTGTGATCTTATCAACGTTATTGATCACCACATCATATTTCTGAAATAGCTTTTTAACGTCTACAAACAAGTTTTTAAGAAAAGGAATCTTAGATAGAAAACCTTTTATACCTGTTTGTTCCAGCTCTCCAACATCAATATAATTAAGTTCGGTTAAGAGCTCATTGATCAGTCCACCTACTTCACCACTATTATAGGTACGTACAGACGACAGAAAATCATTACTATATTTCTCCATAGAGTTCTGTGCATCAGAGCCATAGTTCAATATAGAATTAACATCAGAAGGTTCTAGTGACTTCCCTATCTCTTTATATTTGATTTCCTCTTCCGGAGTAATGACCGAAAGATTTACATTTCCGTCCTTATCCAGTTTAACCGGTGTAATGGATTGGGTTTCATTTTGATTGGTTTCCATAATTTCAATTTTGATCAGGAAATAGATCTTACAAATAAGTTTGTGTTACGGTTTTAACAGTTTCTTCCAATTTCTTATCTTTCGTTGGCTCACCTATTGCGTTGAATTTCCACTCGTCATTCTTTTTATAAAACACCCCAAGTACCATAGAAACATGACCGGCAAACCCCGATCCATTAGCGATATCGTATTTAGCAAACACTTCATTTACACGTTTTGGGGTTCCTTCATAAATCCTGATGGATGCAAAAGGAATAGTACCAAAATCCTGCCCTCTAAAGCTGTTCAACACAAATGCAACATAGTTTACACCGCTGCTTAACCTGGAAAAATCAAGGGTAATCACCTCATTATCCAAGCCATCATCACCACCCATATCCCCAGTTAGGTCGTCACCACTATGTTTTATCGCTCCATCTTTAGAACCCAGGTTCCCAAAGTAAACCACTTCTGTTAAGTTCTTTGCTTCACCATATAATGCACAGCTGGCATCAAGATCTACAGCTTCTTTTGTTTTTCCAAAGCCAAACAAGCCCTTCTTTTCTATAGCACCCCAGTTAATACCGACACAAATGTTCTGAAGCTTATTTCCGTTGGTTTTCTCCAGACTGATGCGCTGTCCTTTTTGAAGATTAATTGCCATAATTTCTTATTGATATTTGTTTAAATAATCTTGAAGGCCGCCCTTCATACCTACACCAACCGCTTCAAACTTCCATTTTCCCTCTCGCTTGTAAATCCTACCAAATTCCACAGCAGTTTCAATAGAGAAATCTTCTTCCAATTCATATTTTAATAGTACCTCGTTGGTAACTGTGTCAAAAATACGGACAAACGAGTTTCTAACCTGCCCAAAGTTCTGTCTCCTGCTTTCCGCCTCATGGATAGTCACCACTACACAAATCTCAGAAACGCGCCCATCAGTTTTCGTCAAATCAACTTTGATCTGCTCATCATCCCCATCCCCGTCTCCAGTAAGGTTGTCTCCTGTATGCTCAACAGCATCATCCGGAGATTTAAGGTTATTATAGAATACCAAGTGCTCGTCAGACACCAATTTTTTATTTTGATCCAACATGAAAACTGAAGCGTCTAAGTCGAATGCGCTTCCCGTAGTTGAACTATTGGTGTCCCAACCTAGACCTATAGTAAATTTAGGCGCATCTATGTTTTCGCGTTGCCCCTTTTGTAAGTTAATGGCCATGTTATATGAATTTATAGTTTTTATTAATAATGTAGTTCTTTAAAAAATCAAAGTTCTCGTTGTAGCTTTCTATTAAATGATAACTATTGCCAAGGGACAGGTTGTATAGATCCTGTACAAATCCATCATTCTGGCACTCAAGAAAAATTTTAAAGGTATTGAAATCGCAATTTAATATATATTTAACAATCCTGGTATTAAAACAGAAATTACCGCTTTTAATCACTTCGTCAAGATCAAACACATTTTTAATGCAATGGTAATTTAGGTAATTTTCTATGTTGGGATGAATCTCGTTATTAATAAGTTCCGCAAAATACAGCATGAAAACATCATTTATCAGACCGTATTCTTTTACCATTTTAAGGATCATTTTTTCGTGACTACCCGTGATTTTAATGTCGTCCAAGAAAAACAGCACCTTCTCTTTAAGGAAATCCTTATCGATGTGAAAGGAGTCGTTACCAATTAACTTTAACCGGTCTTCTGCATTCAACTCTCCATAGTCCTCCTTGTAAGTAATTGTCCTGTGGATTTTTGCTTCTTGTACAACCAACCGGTTATTTTCTGCGAGCCAGTGGTTTAACTGGTACACAAAATAATTCTTCATGGCAAAAGTTGCCGTTGGTATGAAGCAATATGGACTTGATATCACCACAATTTGCTCATTAATATTACTGTCTTCCAGAAAATCTTTGATAAATCCATTTGCCAATTCTTTGCCAAAGGATTTCGCAACCTTGTCATCTCCGAATTTAAATCTACTATAATCATCAGCATTAAATCCAAAATTGTCGGTGTGGCCTATTTTATGAAGGGAATAAGTATAAGGTATCATAAGATAAGTTGATTAATGGTTAGATGATTCGAATTTATGACTAACGTTTTAATACCTAATTTTTCTGCGCCTCTATGATCTGCCTCCACATTGTCGCCCACATGTATAATTTCGTAAAGTTCTATTTCGCGGTGTTTTTTGCGGTCAATTGAATCCAGCATCAGCTGGAAAAACTGAGGATTCGGTTTAGACATCCGGACTTCGTCAGAATACAGTTGAAAGTCTAGCAGCTCAGCAATTCCAAGGTGGCTCAATATTTTACGGAGGGTTTTCCCTTTTATAAAACCAGTATTGCTAAGCAAGCTTATTGTACTAGCGCCGCTTTCCTTAATTTTCTTAAGCACGTTTAAACTATTTGAACAGTAAAGCTCAGGGAGATGATTCAGCAACGTTTCTTCCATGTCTTGGTATAGTTGTTCTACATCTACATCAGAAAATACAGCAGAATAATCATTAATGATACTGATTACCATGAGGTACATTTCTTCGGCATCTATATTCTTACCTGTCTTTTCATTAATGCTGTTAACCATCAAATCAACCTTTCTGAAGATAGCGGTAACTTCGTCAATAGTTTTACCTGTATGATTGAATTTGTTATGGAAATATTTTGCCCGCTCCTTTTTGAAAGTAGGATTAGACTTGATCAAGGTTAGCCAAAGGTCAAAAGAATAGTGTTTATAAACTGGCATTATTTGAGCGTGCTTTTTCAGTTAGTAGTTTTTTTACCCATTATGTTACAAATTTTCCGGCTACCCACAAAATTATAGTAGTGAATTAACATTAAACAAAAATTATTTTAACACCTTATCAAGTGGTTTTCTATTACCCGTAGCACTCGCGTTATATAAACTGGGCGAGTACCCGGTTATCGTTTTAAATTGCGCAGATAAATGGGCACTACTGCTGTATCCTAATTGGTAGGCAATTTCATTTAAATTTAGTTCTCCATACTGGAGCAGTTCTTTAACCTTCTCTATTTTTTGTTGGATAATGTATTTCTCTATCGTTATACCTTCTTTATCTGAAAACAGCCTGCTCAAAAATGCCTGATCCTTTTGCAACTTCTCCGAAACCAGATGTATGATACGCAGTTTGTTATCAAATTCGTTATTATGATGGATAATGGCAATCACCTCTGTTTTAATCGCCTCAACCAATTGGTCTTTCCCCTTATCAATCAGCTCAAATCCAAGATTGTTTAGCGCGGTTGAAATCTCAGCCAACTGGGCTACGGAGGGTTGTGGATTCAATTGAACGTTACCTAAATTAATCTCATCTATATGGAAACCAAGGTTTTCAACCTGCTGCCTCACCATCAGAATACAACGGTCGCAAACCATATTCTTTACATGCAGGATCATATCTTTTCTGCGTGATATCCTATCTGGTCTAGCAGCATAATCACTTCTTTTGGATTTAAGGGTTCTTCAGTTTCAATGCTAAGTACCCGGTCAGGATTTTGAAGATCAACCTTCCAGGTATCTATAGCACCTAAAGCATCTAAATATGGGGTTACAGTTGCGATACACGCATCACATTTAATGTTCGTTTTAAATTTGAAAGTATGCATAATGTAAAGCTAATGATTTCAAATCCTATCTTTGCGTTAATGACAAATAAAAAATACCTATCGTTAATCCTTGTACTGGGTTCTTTGACCGCTCTTGCCCCTTTTTCAATTGATATGTACCTGCCTGGCTTCCCCGCAATTGCGAAAGACCTTGATACTAGTGTAGCCAAAGTAGCGCTATCACTTTCCAGCTTTTTTATTGGAATATCAGCAGGTCAGCTTTTATACGGACCTCTATTAGATCGCTTTGGAAGGAAAAAACCGTTATATGCAGGCCTAGTAATATACATCATCGCTTCGGCGGGCTGTATGTTTGCCAATTCTATAGATGCATTAATTGCATTGAGATTCATACAAGCTATAGGTAGTTGTGCAGCAACTGTAGCCGCAGTGGCGATGGTAAGAGACCTTTTCCCAGTAAAAGACAGCGCAAAAGTATTTGCACTCCTGATGCTTGTGCTGGGGGTCTCGCCTATGATCGCACCTACACTAGGCGGTTACATCACTGCTACCTTCGGCTGGCACACCATTTTTCTGATTTTGCTGGGGATAGGGATTTTTAACCTGATTGGAAGTTGGCTATGGCTTCCAGAAGCTTATAAACCTGATACGACAATGTCTTTAAAACCTAAACCTATTTTAAAGAACTTTATAGCGGTAATACGGGAACCTCAATTTTACACCTACGCGTTAACTGGTGCTTTCGCATTTGCCGGACTGTTTGCCTACATTTCTGGGTCTCCGTTACTATTTATGGATATTTTTAAAGTAAATGAAGAAACTTACGGGTGGATATTTGCCCTACTTTCTATAGGATTTATTGGATCTAGTCAGGTAAATACACTATTGCTAAGGAAATTTAAAAGTGAGCAGATCATTGTTGTTGCCATGGTTGCACAGGTAATCACCATTGTATTTTTCCTTATTGGTGGCATTCATGGGTGGTTTGGTTTATATACAACTATATTCCTGCTTTTTAAATTCCTATGCTGCCTTGGCTTTGTTAGTCCGAATGCTTCGGCACTCACTCTTGCCCCATTTTCTAAAAATGCCGGCAGTGCTTCTGCACTAATGGGTGCTATACAGATGGGACTTGGCGCACTGGCCTCTGTAGGCATTGGATTATTTGATGTAAAATCCATAGTACCCATGTTGATCATTATGACTATTTGCTCTATCATTGCCTGCACTATTTTGCTAATAGGCAGGAAAAGAATGAATAATTCTAACAAACAGGTTAATGTTATGTAAGCTAACACTACGGCCGTGATTATGGGCAGAAATGATTTTGTAATTTGATCAAAATAGATCTTAAGCCAGCACTTTTGAGCTCTTCATTAATTATTTTCCATCGGTTAGGCAACAGTTCCTGCACCTTTTCAGATGGATGATTATTTATTTTTTTCAGCACATTTACCATCCATATCATGGGGTT
>JANXVH010000125.1 GCA_025351765.1 Pedobacter sp. | reverse complement strand
TCAAAACCGTTATAGTATTTAATTGCTATGCTGCCTACAGATTTTAGTGTTCCAAATTTTTCGTTAATATCGAAAGAGTTGTTGTAGAGGAATTTAATGTTACCTATAGATTTAAGTTTTCCCTTAGGATCATTGATGTCGAAATTATCATAATAATCAATTTGGATATTACCGATAGCTTTGATCTTTCCAGCTTTTTCTTTGTCGCTGCTGTCGTAATACTCAACGTCTTTTTCTGCATCTACGTAACTAATCTCGCCCTCGCCGCTAACACAAACAAGTATATCGCCGTTCAAGGTTAAGTCTGCCGAGTTAATTCCCTTTCTTTTATCAGAGATTCTAAAGTTGGCGCTACTGATGGTTTGCGCATACGATAATGCGTTTAGGGCAACGAAAGCCCCAATTATTAAAATCCTTTTGTAAATTAGCATATATTTAAAAGTACTTGATAATGGTCATAATGGCTGTAAGTTTAACAATATAATTAGAATGAGTTAATTTCATATTTAATTAACGCATTAAATCTACTAAACGAACCAAATAAATGAAACGAATTGTCCTGCCTTTATTGTTTTTCTGTGCTTTTTTTAACATTAATGTCTATGCTGTAAAACCTTCAGCTAACATAGACGCCTTGCTAGTCGCTTCCAATAACTTTCTGAAGGCTTTGTCGCCACAGCAAAAATCAAATGCAGTTGTTGATTATAATCAAACCAATGCAATTAAGTGGACTAATTTACCATGCGGACTAGCCTGTCGGGTTGGTGTTTTATTTGGGTCATTGTCTGTTCATCAAAAAGAATTGGCACTTGAAGTGGCTAAGGCAGCACTAGGTACTAACCCCGGTTCTGGATATCAACAGGTAATTGGTATTATGAAGGCAGATGCAGCACTGGGCAAAAGCAAAGATGGCTATTCATCAGACAACTATATCATAGCTTTTCTAGGAGCACCAAATGTAACTGATAAATGGCAATTGCAGATCGGCGGTCACCATTTGGCCGTAAATTTAACTTTCGATAAAGGTAAAGTAATAGGAATAACGCCTTTGTTTATGGGATTGGAACCGCCAGAAGATCCCACTTTGAAAGCTAATCATGATGGTATGGTAGCAATGCTTTCCTCATTAAAGCCCGATCAGCTCACTGCGGCAAAACTTAGTGAAGGCTATGGCGATGTATATGTGGGTCCGGGTAAGGATGGTAAATTCCCAATAGTAAAATCCGGTATTAAGGGATCTTTACTTAGTAAACAACAAAAGAGCTTACTAATAACCGCGATGCAAAACTGGGTGCAAATTGCTAACAATGAAACTTCTAAATCAACCTTAAACGGTTACGCTAGGCAACTTGATGAAACTTATGTCTCTTATTTTGGAAATATAACCCTGAATAAAAAAGGAGATTACGTTCGAATAGATGGGCCAGGTGTATGGATCGAGTTTATTTGTCAGCCTGGTGCGGTCTACCCTCAAGGTATACATTACCATACTGTTTACAGAGATCATTTAAAAGATTATGGCGATAGTTTTGTTTTTTGATGTGGCATTTTAATACATTATCTTGTGTAGATTATTGTATTATTTGCAGTTATTTAAATCTGCTGCAATCTGCTCCTGACTATAATTACCTTGTTTATTGCCAAACGAATTGGTGACATAAACTATTATTTGAGCGATATCTATATTCGCGAAGTTTTCTGCAGGCATTTTTCCTTCATACCTAGTACCATTTACAACAATCGTATCTGTTAGACCATTTTTTATATAGCAAGCCATTTTGGTTTTATTAGTTTTTAGATAGGTGGTGTCTGTAAGCGGGGGTGCTAAAGCAGCTAATCCTTCGCCTTTGGCTCCATGGCAATTTTGACAATAGGAGATGTATAGATCACGTCCGTTGGTATAATACATGTCATACTGGATGCGATTTGCGTCCTGACAGGAAATTATGGTTCCAGTAAGTATACCTACAAATACCAATAAAATGAGGTAGTTACGCATGCTCTATTTTTTTTTCTCTTCTGTAAGTAATAACTGTAGATCTCTTTTCAATAACGCTACCTGCTCATCCTTTGTACCATCATAAGCACCACGCATGCGTTTTTGTTTATCTATTAGTAGTAAATACCCCTGATGGATGTAGCTTTCTTTAGCTGAGGTATCTTCAATAACTGCAGATAAGTAGCTCTTTTCAGCAATATTATATATGCTTTCTTTACTGCCATACGCAAATTGCCATTTACTGCCATCAACTCCAAGTTTTTGTGCATACTCCTTTAGCTTTGATGGCGTGTCATATTTAAAGTCAATAGTGTGCGAGAGGAACATCACATTTGTATTGTCTTTATATTCATCGTAAATAGCTTTCATATTACGGTGCATAATGGGGCATATGCTAGTGCATGATGTGAAAAAGAAATCGGCTATGTATATTTTATCTTTAAAAGTATTGTTGGTAATGCTAACGCTATCCTGATTTAGGAAATTGAAATCAGCTATCGGGGCGTTGCCCATTATTGGTAAAGATTTTTCTTCTTTACAACCCGAAGTGAGTAGGATGGCGGTAAGTAAAATTGGCGTAAGGATGTTGTCAATGAGTTTCATTTCTACTAGTTTGTACTGCAAAGTTACGAATTGTATTGTTACGCTATGGAGGTAAATTGTTGGTGACATTAAAGGTTTAAAATTACATGTATACATTTTTAATCAAACAATACTTTAAGTCAATAAAAGCTTTACTTAATATTTGTAAAATATTGAATATTAAAATTTAAAATAATATATTTAGTTGGTATGATAAGCTTATTGGTACTATTTTAACATGTTTATGAATATTACAGTAGGTTTAATAAGTAATACCTATTCCAAATTATTTTATTATCATAAATATCTGATAATGAAAAAATTATATTTCATCAACTAAATATTATAATGATATCAAATCGTCTTCTACAAAACATACCGGTTAATTTATATATTAACATGATTTAAATAATAAGGAAACATTCTATGTTGTCAAAGTTCTGCGATAATCTGTGGAAGAACCCGTAGCTTTGTAAAAATTAAGGCAGGTAACAATTCCCGCCGTTTTTTTAGAGAACTACAAACACACGAATGAGAACAAGGAAAAATGCAGTCATTACTGCCGTAGGGGGTTATGTTCCAGATACTGTTTTGAGTAACCATGACCTTGAAAAAATGGTAGATACCAATAATGAATGGATTATTTCAAGAACGGGTATTAAGGAGAGAAGGATAGTTAATGATCCAAATATTGCCACTTCTGATATGGCAACCTATGCCTTGAACAGGTTAATGGAGGATGGTAATGTAAATCCGGATGAAATCGATTGTGTGATTGTATCTACCTCAACACCAGATTACGTGATGGTATCTACAGGAAGCATGGTTTGTGAGAAAGCAGGTTTAAAAAATGCTTGGGGGATTGATACAAATGCAGCTTGTAGCGGCTTTTTATATGCACTTACACTCGGAGCAAGCATGATTGAAAGTGGTCGCTGTAAAAAGGTAATTGTGATTGGCGCTGATAAAAATAGTTCTATTGTCAATTATACGGATAGGAATACCTGTATTTTATTTGGTGACGGTGCAGGAGCGGTTTTGCTGGAACAAACTGAAGAACCAGTAGGTTTGATGGATAGTTTTTTTAGAACGGATGGAAGTGGTAAAGAAAACCTGATAGTTACTGCCGGTGGATCGAAGTTTCCTGCCTCGCAGACTACCATTGATGATAAATTACATTTTGTGCGCCAGGATGGAAGAGTGGTTTTTAAAGCCGCAATACAAGGCATGACTGATACCTGTAATGAGGTGCTAAAATCTAATGATCTTATTAGTTCTCAAATTAATTACTTGATTCCACACCAGGCCAATTTAAGGATTATACAATCTGTTGGTGATTACCTTGGTCTCTCCGAAAAGCAGGTAAAAGTTAATATAGACCGCTACGGAAATACTACTGCAGCAACTATACCACTCTGTTTGTGGGATTTTAAAAATGATTTTAAATACGGTGATAAGATGATACTTACCGCTTTTGGTGCAGGGTTTTCCTGGGGAGCCACGTATTTGAAATGGGGGAGATTAAGAAGTTAAGTATAGCTGCGCTTTTGCAAGGTTTTGTTACTAAAAATAATAAATGACGATAGAAGAAAAAATTCAGGCCTCAGAAACTCGGGTATTTAAAACAGTCTTTCCTAACACTACGAATCATTACGATACGCTTTTTGGTGGCGCCGCTATGCATATGATGGATGAAGTGGCTTTTATTGCAGCTACTCGATTTAGCAGGCAGTTAATGGTTACGGTAAGCAGCGATAGGATAGATTTTACTAAGCCCATTCCGGCGGGTACTTTTGTAGAACTGATAGCGAGGGTTATTCATATTGGTAATACAAGCATGAAAGTTAGAGTGGACATTTGGATTGAACAGATGTATTCTGATTTGAGAGAAAAGGCTGTTACCGGTGAGTTTTCTTTCGTTGCAATTGATGAAAACAAGAAGCCGATTCCCATTATCAAATAGTTCATATATTTGCTAGCGAAATGTTTCTAAAGCCCCTGTCGATATTACTTTTGTTTAGTCTACTTACGGCAAATTGCACAAATTTATTTGTATATATAGGTTTTGAAGCAAATCAAAAATACATTGCGGCAAAGCTTTGTGTTAATCGTGATAAACCACAGCTGCATTGCAACGGTAGGTGCTATTTAATGAAAAAGTTAAAACAGGCTCAAGACAAGGAGCAGAAGCAAGAACGCCAATCGCAGCAGATTCAGTTGCAAGTCGTATTTATTGAAACACCTATTTCATTTCACCGTTATGCTTTTGCCGGGATTAAACTTCATGTTCCTTTTTCTACCGGAATGGTTAAAAGTATTAAGAACTCTATATTTCATCCGCCACAGGCAAGTTAACTGGTATCTTCCTAGACTGAAGTAAGTTGTGTAAGGCGAGAAAATGATTTCTAGGCTTCTTCACAGATGGAACTTTAATGCTGTTTTTAGTTGAATTTGCATTACGGAGGATTTCTTTAATGAAGTATTTTAACACCACTTTTCTTCGAAAAGTGGGTGAATTTTACCAAGAGCAGAGCATTGAAAGTGCTAGTTTGGTT
>JANXVH010000083.1 GCA_025351765.1 Pedobacter sp. | reverse complement strand
GTAAGCTCGCAATACGGCACATATTGACTTGCTTTGGCACCTGTTATAAATTTGGCTTCATAGAAATTTCAATATGGAGCAATCAGAAAACAAACCCCGCCGAGTCCTCGTTTTGCGCAGTAAACAGGAAATCAATAATCTGCTGACAAAGTACGAAGGCTCAAAAAAGAGAACCTCATTAGTTAAATTTTGCCGGGACCATGGGGTTCCCACGGCTACTTTTTACACCTGGCAAAAGAACCTGCGGCAAGGGAAATACCCTGGTAAAGGTAAATTTATTGAATTGCCTGTAGAACCTGTGCCTGATTTGCATAAAGAAGATCCGGCACCCGTTTTTGCAAGTTTAAGTTCATCAGACTTGACCATCCGGTTACACCAGTATGTGGATCCTGCCTATATTAAAGCATTATTGGGCAAACAGAAAGGACTATGATCCCGGCAAATAAAAAATATTTCGTGTATCCGGACTGCGTGGATGGCCGTAAAAGTTTTAATGGACTTGCCGGCATTATTCGCAGTGAGCTGCAGGGTAATCCTGCTGGCGGTGATGTATTTATATTTATAAGCCGCTCGCGGCAAAGCATCAAGTTGCTTTTCTGGGAGCATGGCGGCTTTGTTATTTACTATAAAAGAATGGACAACGGGAGCTTCGAAGTGCCCCCTCTGCGTGCCGATGGCCAGGGCCGGCACATCAGCGAGATCCAGCTGCTCCAGGTAATCCGGGGTATTGAATTCCAGAAAGAAAAGCAGCGTACTAAAAGCAGTAAAACAAAGCTGACCCTGGAAAAATAAGGTAAAAAAAGATCAATAAAAGTTTGTTAAAAAGGGTGCTGTTGCTTATTTTTAAGGCAACAAAACACCCTTAATGCACCCGGCAGACACGATTGACTACAAAGAACTCTATGAACAGACCAGGCAGGAAAATATTCTGCTCCGGGAAGAGTTTAAGCAGCTACGTGCCATTAACGAGCAGCTTGTTCATCGTGTGGAGCAATTGCTAAAGCTAAGCTTCGGCAGCAAAAGTGAGCGTTACCTCGGTAAAGAACAAATGCCTGAGCAGCTGCGCCTGGAGCTGGCCCCGGAGGTTGTAGTTGAAGTTCCTGTACCGGAAATGCCCAAAACGGAAGTTGCTAAACCATCAGCAGCAGAAAAGCAAAAGAAAAAACACTTTGTAATTCCCGAAAGCCTTGTTGATGAAATCCAGGAAATCCATCCTGATGTAATTCCCGAAGGCAGTAAATGTACCGGTAGCGAAGTATCTTACCGCTTGAAATGCAGCCCTGCACGGCTAACAGCAAAAAAGATCATCCGTTACAAATACCTGCTACCTACTCCAGAAGGTGATCCCGGCCTTAACAGCAAGATTATTATCGCCCCACTTCCTGATGAGGTGATCAAAAACTGCATGGCCGATGCTTCACTACTTGCCACACTGATCGTTGAAAAGTATTGTGATCATTTACCTGTTTACCGGCAGATGACCCGCTTTGACCGTGCAGGGATCAAACTGGCACATTCCACGCTATTAGATTGGATAGCTAAGACCTGCAAGCTGCTACAGCCGCTTTATGATGCGTTAAAACAGGAAGTACTGAAAAGCAATTACCTGATGATGGACGAAACCACCATGAAGGTGATGGATAAAACTAAAAAAGGCACCACCCACAGGGGATATTTCTGGGCAGCACAGGCACCGCCCACAAATCTTGTATTCTTCGAATATCAGCCTGGACGTAACCAGGAAGTGCCGCAGGCACTGCTTATTGACTTTAAAGGATACCTCCAATCGGATGGGTACACCTGTTATGAAACCCTGGCTGTAAATAAGGATATTACATTACTCGGTTGTATGGCGCATTCAAGACGCTATTTCCTGGAGGCAGAGAAAAATGATCCGGCAAGGTCTGCATATGCGCTGGATGTATTTGGCCGGTTATATGATATTGAGCGGGAAATAAAGGATAAAACACCTGATCAGCGCAAAAAAGCCAGGCAGGAACTCGCTAAGCCTATATGGTCAGACTTCGGCCGCTGGCTGGAAGAAAACGCTGGCCTGCTCAATGAGAAGAGTGCGATCTATAAAGCTTTTGCTTATACCATGAAACGCTATAAACGGCTGTCGGTTTATATTGAAAATGAGCTGTTGAATATCGATAACAACCCAATCGAAGCCAGTATCAGGCCTATTGCCCTTGGAAGGCGCAACTTTTTGTTCAGCGGTTCCCATGATGGCGCACAAAGAAGTGCGATGCTGTACTCTTTTATGGGAACCTGCAAATTGCACGGCATTAACCCCATGATATGGATGGTAAATGTGCTGAAAAAAATAAATAATCATCCATCTGAAAAGGTGCAGGAACTGTTGCCTAACCGATGGAAAATAATTAATGAAGAGCTCATGGAAAGCTCAAAAGTGCTGGCTTAAGATCTATTTTGATCAAATTACAAAATCATTTCTGCCCATAATCACGGCCGTAGTGTTAGCTTACGGGTTTTCTAGGTAAATACATTTGAATAAGAAAGCCACTCCCTAAAGAGTGGCTTTTTATAAGTATTAGATGAGCATAATTAGGAAATCATTATTAAATACGTAACGGGGCTACCGTT
Organism: Pedobacter sp.; assembly: GCA_025351765.1. Classification (GTDB taxonomy): domain Bacteria; phylum Bacteroidota; class Bacteroidia; order Sphingobacteriales; family Sphingobacteriaceae; genus Pedobacter. The sequence continues at coordinate 23,981 of JANXVH010000083.1, read as the reverse complement.
ATAACCGTCGGCTTTAATAAAATAACTTCAGTCTCATTTTCGACAATGAAGTCTGGCCAACTTTTTGGAACATTCTCTTTTATCCAAAAGCGATTAATCGCAAAATTTTCTTCCCACTCTGTAAAAATAATCATTACCAAAAGTGTTTTGTTTTCAAAACGAGCTAGCTTGATCGGTTCAATTTCTTTGATACCGTTTGAGATACTATTTTTATTATACCACGCAGCCATTTTCTTGGGAATATTGCTCGGAAAATATACCGAGTTTACAACTCCACCCTTTCCAACAGCAACAGCAATCGACGTCACCATAAACTCCACAGGATTATTTTTAATTTTACCTAATGCTAGTTTTCTGCTTACAGCTTGACTTATTAATTTACTCGCTGAAGCAGCCGCATAGCCCCAATTCTGCTCGGAAAGCTTTTCAGTTTTCAGTGTGTCTTGTGAAAACACATTGTGCAAAATCATGCAAAAACATAAGAGCAAAATAATTCTTCTCATAGTGTATTCAATTAGGGCTGAGTAACAGGTGGAATGGTTATGGGAGGAGTGTCAGGACAATAATGTCCCTTTCTCGGAGGGGCGCCTGGTGGCGGAGTGCGCTTATGCCTATCATTCATAATCGCTATTGAGTCTTTTGTCTGTTGAGACAGGCTGTCATATTCCTTAATCGGGGTTTTTCCGTTACTGGCAAGGCCACCCCACGTCAAAAGGCGCGCTTCTTGCCACGTCATTTCGGGGAAAGCTGTTATTAAAGCTCTATTGAGCATGTTTATGTACATGCCAGCTATTGTGCCGTGCTGATCGGGGAACTTCTTGTTTTTATCTTTCAATTGCCACGTATCGAACAAACCATGTAAGATTTCATGATACATGGTTGCAACCATGTATTCCTGAGAATAATCCGACGCAATATTGTTATTAATCGTGATGCGTACCTGGCCACTGGAAGTCCGAGTATTTGCGACTTCGGTATTGGCCAGAGAGTCTGACTCAACAACGGTCATTTCTACGTCGGCGAAAACTGCACCCTCAGATCTTTGATTCATCATAGCGGTAATCCCATTTTTTGCCGCCCTAGCTTTTGCTAGAGCAAATTGAAGACACGGGCTGACTAAACTATCCTTAACTTCAAGTCTTGTATTCCCTCCGGGAATTTCATTATAGGTAGTTTTAATAGCTCCACTACCGCTGCCGCTTTGCGTGCCACTTTGGCTAGCACTTGCACTGGCTGACCCGCTCGCGCTACTGACACCAAATGATACATCTGAGCAATTTTTTTCTTTTATATCAGTCACATAGGAAAAAATCGGCTCGCCTTCGGCATCTACGACTGTATTAACAAAGACCTCGTAATTGCACTCTGACCGAAATTCAGTAAATGAAATTTTTCCCTTTGGTCCTGCCACAGGTCTTTTATTTTCCGACGCAGAGACAGGAATGATATCAGCGACCTTACTATAATTTCTAACACCATTTTCATATACTCGACTTCTTGCATCAATATAATTCATGTCATATTCTAGAATAGAGCCGTTGAAACCTTCAATGGTTTTATTTTTCCTTGAGCGTATTTCAATGCGCTCTTTACTGTTATTATAGTATCAGTAATTTCAGCCGTAAATGCGTGGCATCAATATAATGACCAATATACAACTAATATATTAGTTTTGTGAAAATAGCGCGGGCAGTTCACCTTAATGATCTTGCCTACATATTTTGAGGCTTCCTTCAAAGGAACTGTTTTTTGAATGAGTGTCGGCATTAGCGCACAAAAAAGGAAGATCATATTTAGCATACTGTGTGGTTATTTGAAGCCATCAGGCATGTAAAAAACAATTTATTTATGATTATTTTGAGTTATGCTGGTCACCGGTTTTCAGCAGGAAATTACAACTTTCCAGCAAATGACCTAGATCAACCGCTAGTGTGGTCTCTTTACCATTGTTTTCTATCCATTGGCCGTCTAGCTTTGTGATCACAATAGTTTGGCTGTTGAGTAAACAAGTGTAATATACCTGGCTATCTGTTTTATCGACATTGCCCCATATTTTAAGGTTACGAGGTTCTTCGATAATAAAATCTGTCCAGCTAATTGAATATAAAGGTTCCTCATTCATATATTTTAGTTTTTCAACCGACACAAATCGTCGATCATTTCTTTGATGGATTGATCGGTGTAGCCATACAAACCCTGGCCATTCCTTTTCCGTTCCGGCAGCGGAAGCACCAGTTGCCCATCTTCTTCAATGCTAACGCCATCCTGAAAATCCAGGTGATGCGAGGAAAAAGAAAGTAGGTATTGGTGGCCTTGCCTGTTAAGTATTATCCTGAACAGCATTGGCGATACTGCTTTTTCAGGTAGTAACTCAATAGAGAAGCCGTGTTGGAGAAGCGTTTCATTGCCCACGCGGTTAAACGCTTGCCAATAGTCTCGGTGTAATTTGTCCATCAAGCAAACAACAAAAATCGCATTCTATTGTTTAAAAGGGAGATGATACATACTTCTAAGCAAGCATTTGAGGCCGCCCGGAAAATTCTTGAACAATATCAGATCACGCATATGAAGATCGGGACACCTGAACCAAAGACGGGCTATCAACATCAACCCGGCGCTCCAGTAATTAATATTTGGGTAGTTAATTATACCTATATGGTTTTTCAGGAAGAAGATGCGTTTATTTATTTGAATGACCGGGACGAACTTAACCTCATCTATATTATGACCGGGCATGGGTATTTAACCAATAATGACCTGTTATCATTTAAGAAAGATAAGACCCGCAGAAGGCGAAAGTAACTCAACGTTACGATGAATAACATTTGTAACCCGGGATACTTGGTGTATTAACCCAATTAAAGACACGTAATCGCAACATTATGAATAGTAAACTTGCATGTATTTGACGGATGAAACCATTTTCCTTACTGCCTATATTGTTACTGATTTAAATCTAACTTATAAAATGGTCTAACTTAGGTGGGTAAAATTACTTAGACTTCCCAAACTTACGCGGAAAATAAGCTAATGTTACCATTCCATATTGTCTTAGAACATCAGTTTGTCCACGCACAATAACATTACGATTCACATAGTTAATTATGCTGGTATTTTGATGCAACAGGTCTAGTACTGCTAGTTTCAACTCGAGATTGTTTCCCTGCATAAATCTGTACGTTGCGCTAACGTTCCATATTGTAAAATCCGTTTTAGTGGATCCAGTAGATGTAAATCGATTATAAGTGATATTGCTATAAAGTGATAATCTCTTGGTAAAGTTTCCACTTACGCTTAATGTTGTAGGTAAGGTGGTACTTGTAAATTCATTATTATTGCTATTACTCTGTTTCGAATGGTAATAGCTATAACCTTGCGTCAGGTTAAAAGCAGCCTTATCTTTATAAGTATAATAAAGGTTAAGCCTTCTATTATTTGACAAATTAACTGATGGCAAAAATTCAGAGTTGATATAACCTGGGTTACTGGCTAAATTTATGTCGGTGCTTACGTTTAGCTGAACCTGATGATTGGTAAACTTAAAGGCTTTATTCAGATTTCCATTTAAATTTAAAGCCTTGCGCCCACTAGCATTTACCGAATAGTAGGTGTTGCTTCCTGTAATACTTGTAATAACACTATCCGAAAATGAATTTCCAGTAACACTTGCCTGAGCCCTTAAATCAAAGTTAAATGTGTTTTTTGCTTTCCTGCTAATGTGCCGGAAGTCAAATGATACTGTCCTACTCGTAGCCGGTTGTAGATTTGGATTGCCCCTAAAAATGTAATAAGGATTTGAGGTGTCTACCAACGGAAACAATTGTTGAACGCTAGGATAATCAACGGTGGTAGCAAAGTTCAAATTATAGGAGTCTTCAAAATCACCTAATTGATTATTAGTATACGCTATACTTGCTTTTGGAATAAAATCTCTATAGTTTTTACTAAACCTTTGAAACTCTTGCGTCGAAGTATTTTGCTGATAAACAATTTGTGCCCCGGCATTAAATCGCAAATTTAAAGATTGTACGTACCTACCTGATAATGATCTCTGAAAGTCGCGACCAATCACTAAACCCGGACGCTCATTAATGAAGGTGGTTCGCATATTGTTTGTTAAGAAAGGATTAACTAAATAGTTTTCTAGCGCCGGTTTCCTATCCTTTACATCATTGATTTGATGCTGCATACTAACGTCCAGGTTGTTCTGCACCCTTAAACGTATACGACCTAATAAGCTATGATAGGGAACCAAGCCGGCCAAAACGTTTTCCAGTCCAAAGTCCAAATGCTGCTTCGTGTCATTGTATTTATTGTCGTAAATGCGATCAAATAACATGTTTTCGGTTGGATCTGCTAAAGATATAAATTGAGTAAAAGTTGCTCTTTTATCGTAAACATTACCTGAGTTCAGACTATAGTTCAGATTATAGTCATTCAAGGGACTAATGATACCAGACAATGAGCCGTTATGCCGTAACCCGGCTAGAATTTCTAGATTTTTGTCACTTCTATCGCCCGTTGTAAAAGACTCATTTGTACTTTGAGTACCCTGAGCGAAGTTAGACCTTGAGCTTACTGAATTCTCGGCATGCTCTTCACTATTATTACCTTTAATTGATGCAAAAAAATCTAATCGATTTTTTCTTTTGTCGTACCGCATGTCCAGTGACTGTCTTGAATTATTTATGATTTCACTGCTGGCACTCTGTTGAACTTGCGAACTATCAGCATTCAGCCGGATGATAGATTGCGTATTTTTATTAACCGCTTTGTCAATATTCGTGGCAAAGACATTGCCCGAAAGACGATTGTTATTCTCGAAGTCCGGTATGGGAATAAAATCATGCTGCAGCACTACCCCACCTGATTTTGAGTTATTAATTCCCTGAAGACTAAAATCAGGCTGATATTCAATATTAGCTCCTACACCTTTAAAAGTACTATTTCGCATAAGTGTATTTGCATCAGCTGCTGCTTTATTGACATCATTACTAGCTCCGGTAGTTCCAACTTGTGTTTTACTATTAAAGTAATTTAGATTAGCATCAGCTTCAAAATGGTTACCTGTGCCATAACCGGCAGCGAGTTTCCCGAAATGGCCAAACTTTTTGTCTTTTTTAAGCTTAATATTAATATCAGCGATAGAATCCAAGTCATTCTGATTGTTTGCAGCTCGCTGATAAACTTGTACCTTATCTATTGCGTTCTTGGCGATATTTTGTGTGGCAATTCTTGGGTCTCCACCAAAAAAAGGCTTTCCCTCCACTAATACCTGGCGAATTGGCTTGCCATTAAAAGTAATCGTACCATCTCCCCACATAGTAATGCCAGGCAATTTTCGTAAAAGATCTTCCGCTACAGCATTCTTATCAAGCGCAAAAGCATCGGCGTTAAATTCGATAGTGTCGCCTTTCATGGTAACGGGAGGAGGAACACCGCTGATAACAACTTCATCTAAATTGTTTTCCGTTCGGTTTAGGTTAATATTCTTAAAATCTGTCTGCTTCTTTAGTGCTGATATCATAAATAATTGGTTATGACTTTTATAACCAATAAAAGTTATGACTATTTTAAGAGGTACCCCCACCGGTAATTCTTTAAAACCAAATTCCCCGAAATTGTTAGAAAGACTATAGCCAACTAAACTACTGTCTTTAACTTTGTAGATAGCGACAGTAGCGGAATGCAGTGTAAAATTATACAGGGAGTCACGTACTATGCCTTTTGCGTTACCAACAAAGGTTGAATCCTTTTTTTGAGCGTTTACTTTAGATGTTAGAAGTAAAATGAAGAACGTACTTACCAAAAAGTAAACTTGTTTCATTTGGATTGCTATAATGCAGGCTGGAGCTGCACAATCACCGGATTGCTTTTACGATCCTGGGTGCTGAAATATTCTTGCAATATTGGTGGATAATTCGGTTTTTTGTCTGTAGTCGCCTCCTTTGCTTGAAACATCTCCAAGGAAGAAACCGTTGAATAGATATACTTCCCATCACAACCAACTATACTTCCATAATAAGACAACAGCGGCAAATAACTAGACATTATCCCTGGAGAAACCTTATTTAACGAGATTAGATCTTGTGTTTTCAAATTATAAATAAAATAGCGATCCTTTGCCATTAGACTTGTCATTACTGTTTCGAAATGCAAGGAATTTCCAATCAGATACAAGCCCCTTAAATTGAATATCTGATTCTCGTTTTTCTTTAGATAGGTCTGCATTTCTACTACTGACGGTAGTATAGCAATTGAGTCTGGCGGGAGTGAATTGGCTTTAGGAAATACCAAAGTATAGGTATTCTCAATACCTGAGCTGCTTAAATCATAAATATTAGTATTATAATTTCCGGCGAACAGTAACCTATTTTTTATTCCAGAATAATAAAAGTGATAAGGCTTCTGTGTATCCATTGTAGAAAGATTTGCAGGCGTTCCATATTGCAATACATTAAACGGCAACAATTGCTTACCAAGACTGGCATCTTTTAGGAATTTGATAAAATAATTGGTGCTATCCTTCTTAATAGAGTTAGTTAAATAAATAAAAGGACTATATACAAGCGTGCTAGCATTCAAACTCGCAACTGTACTGTAGATTTCATTTATTGGGCTTTGTTTTACCAATTCGCCTTCAAAGTTAAATGAAAATAAAGTTTTGAAGCTTCTGGTTATAATCAGGCCTTGTTCTTGATCCACAGTAAAGTCAACGCTAATGCCCCTTTCAAATTTTCTACCATCGATCTTAGATTTAAACTTTCCTGTCTTATAGAAAATTAATATCGAACCCGTATTCTGATCTGACACAATGTAATAGCTATCAGTAACTTCCATTTTTGTGATCTTGCCAAACAGACTTTCTTTTGTAGTCTCAAGAGGAATAAAATTCACACTTTTGAATATCTGCGAATCCAAACCTCCTCTGGCATACTCAGGATTAATGTAAAGCTTTCTTGTTGTTAAAGTTTTACTATAAGAAACACTTGATTGAGCGACTACAATTTTTTGTTCTACTGAAAATAACATTAATAGTATTAAGCATCTCTTGAATAACTGCATAGGTCAAAATTGGTTAAGTTAAAGGTTTAATTTTTTATCGTATTTAATGCTTTAAGAACATATTCCTTTTTGCCTCTGGAAATTGGAATGCGGGTCTCATCATTTAACAAAAGGTATCCACTGTCTTCTTTGATAAGACTTTTTATATAAATTGTATTGACAAGATGAGATTGATGACAGCGAATGAATCCGTAGTTAGCTAAAAGTTCTTCATATTCAAAGATTGGCCTGGAGACAGTAATGCTTTTGCCATCTATAAGATAAAATAGCGTGTAAGCATTGTAAGATTCACACCGAATAATCTCCTGAGTATTAACAAATCTGATCTCCTTCGTTGAAGCAAGCGCTAGTTTATGGTCTTTTTTAGCCTCCTTGTCATTTAATAATCCCATTAAGTTCTCCAATTGGTCATTTGACTTTTTTTGAGATAATTTTTTCTCGACTTTGCGGATAGACAATTCGAGCTCGTCTGGATTGATAGGCTTAAGCAAATAGTCTATTGCTGAAAACTTAACTGCTTGAATACCATATTGATCAAAGGCAGTGACGAAAATTACTTCAAACTGGAAGTGGGGAAGCGCTTTTAACAGATCAAAGCCATCTTTTTCAGGCATCTGGATGTCTAAAAATAACAGGTCTGGTTTAAGTTCGACGATCGCTGCTATACCATCGTCGACATTGGTCGCTATTCCTACTACCAATACGGGCAAATTGTTTCTCTTTAGTAACAGAATAATATTTTCAATATTATTTTTTTCATCATCAACAATTACAGCTCTGATCATATGAACCAATTTTTTAATAAAATGAAAACTTTGGTTTGACTATTTTTCTGTCCGATTGAGAGTTCCAAATGTTGATCATTCAAGGTTTGATTGAGAAGTTTAATCCTTTCCCTGGTAAGCTGTAAGCCGAAACCATGACTATTTTGATTTTCATTAAAGCCTCTACCATTGTCTGTTATCTCTATCGTCATGTCATTATCTGTTCTTTCAAAGGAGACGCTCAAAATTCCTTTCTCCTGCAGCGAAGAGATGCCATGTTTGACCGCATTTTCTATAAGTGGCTGGAGAAGCAAACTTGGTATTTCTATCGCATTTACATCTATATTTTCACCAAATCTTATATCGTACTCAAATCCAAATCTTAGCTTCTCCAAGCTTAAATAATTGTTTAGAATTTCTACTTCAGTTACTATGCTTACGAACTCATTTTGGCTTGCCTTCAGGGATGCCCGCATGAGATTGCTAAATTCGATTAGGTATTTCGAAGCATTGTTTGCATCATTTTTAGTAATAAGCCCTTGTATAGAGCTCAAGGCATTAAATACAAAATGTGGGTTAAACTGCGATCGAATTGATTTCAGTTCCGTTTGGACAAACTGCTTTAATATATCCTGTTCTTTTAATTCGGTTGCTTGTTTACCCGAACGCCGAAGAAGGAATAAGAAGCCGATTGCGAGAATTGCTAATATGCCAATCCCTATTTTTGTCCAGATCGTTTGATACCAGGCTGGTTGTATAATAAATGGATAACTGAACACATGTTTCCGTTGGACGCTGTAACGAATATGGAGCTCATACTTTCCAGGGTTTAAGTTCTTAAGCCAGATAAGGTTGAAATCAAAATCATTTGTATTCCAGCCGGTGTGCTTCCCATCTTTCACTATCTCATACTCAATAACATCTTTAGATTTGATGATGTCATCCAAATAAAAGATTAAGTTGTTTTCATTGTATTTGAAGTTTGAATTGAGTTTCAACAGTTTTGAATTTTTACTCCAATCTGGGCGCTCACCATAATTAACTGGCTCACCCCACTGTTCTTTAAATAAGCTTAAAAAGTTTGGTAGTTCTGCAAACGTAAATACTCCTACAACTTTAGGATGCCATTTGACCCAATACGCAGACATCGATGTTTTGATACTGTCGGGCATTGTAGTTTTTCTTATTTGGAAAGTTAATGCATTCCCATAAGCTGCCTTAAATTGACCAAGATAAGCTATCACGTCATCGTCTTTTGTAGAATCAGCAATTTTAGTAGCCCAGAAGAAATGTGTAAATAACTTTGGTTTAGTCCATGGTAGCACAACATTAGTTTTGTTTTCCATTACCCGAAATTCGTATCGGCTAGCGTTTTCAGGATTAATGCCATTGACGGTGACAATTATTCCTGTGGAATCAAATATTGGTATTGTATATTCGCCGCCATAACTTTTTGCGACTTTAGAAGTTATTTGGTATGGTTTTATGTTTCCGAAAGCCTTAAGTTGGGGAATTTTCAATAATGCATGATCATAGTTAACGGCAAGCTTATTTGAATAAAAGACAGAGAAAAGTAAATTATCCTGTTTATAAAAGCTGCCCAATTCACTATAGAAGCTATTTGTGAAATATTTAAGAACAGAGTCCACATGCTTATTATTTAATATAATTGGATTAATTTTATTAAGCTCCATCTCTAATTTTTGAGCGGAGCAGACAGTGAAGTTACCAATCAATAAAAGTGTAAACAGACTAAAGCGCATGGGTGAGTTCTTGGAATCAAAGAAAAGACTTTAAGCCCATGGTTGTATATGTAAGTTTGAATTTGGGGGTAGTTAATTTGAATTTGGGAGATGAACGCTAAACTCATAGCCTCTAATACATGGTGCCATTTAAGTTTTCTAAATTTATAAATCAAGACGGCACGTATGAAGAACCGACATTTCAAAAAAAGATCATTATTAATGGCAATTCTGTAACCTTCACTAATACCGCTACAGAATAAGTGTAGTCATCAAGTACGGCAAAGAGAAAACAAATATCTCAGAAATCGAAGGTATGTCTAGCCTTGTAAGCTCAATTTATCACTTGGCTTATATTATCATTAAACGGTGGTGGCTGTTGCACAACTCAAATAAATCTGCATTTTTGCTTTTATAAAATTGCTGAAATGCGTAAATTAAAGGCATGCAAGGCAGAAAGGACTATACCGAGAAGCTGTTCACCAGCTTCCAGCTATCAAGCCGGGTTCCCAAGGAAAACCTGTACCGCAAACTGCGCGAAACGCTTGATTTAAGCTTTTTATATAAGGATACTAAAGAACTTTATAGCAAAACAGGCAACCCATCAATTGATCCGGTAGTGTTTTTCAAGCTACTGCTTACTGGTTACCTGGAGAATATAACTTCTGACCGCAAACTGGTCGAACATTGCTCTATGCGGATGGACGTATTGTACTTCTTGGGGTTTGATATAGATGAAGAATTACCTTGGCACTCTACTATAAGCAGAACAAGGCAGCTTTACCCGGCATCCCTATTCGAGACTTTGTTTAATAAAGTATTTACCTTATGTGTAAACAGCGGAATGGTTTCTGGCCATACTCAGGCGGTAGATTCAGCGCCCGTTAAAGCCAATGCTTCCATGGAAAGTGTGGTATTAAAAACACCAGCCAACTCCATAGATAATCATTTGAAAAAAGTGGTGGAAGAGAATCAGGAGGTTAAAAAAAAGATTGACCCAACTTCTTCAGAAGCACACATTACCGCACCGGAGCATCAGTTAAGGCGGATTAAGAAACATCACCAAAACTTACGCGACAATCGTGGCGGACGGCCTAGTGCTACAGACGAAAAAGCACAGTTATTTAGTAACAAAACACATTACAACCCACATGATCCGGATGCCCGTATATCAGTAAAGCCGGGCAAAGCAAGAAAGCTAAATTACCACTGTAGCATGGCCGTGGATACAGCCGAAGGGGTTATTTCACATATTCAGGCAGACTTTGCCGATGGCAGAGACAGCCAGTATCTCCCTAGCATTGGAATGCAGGTGCAAAACCGATTAAAGAAAAACGAACTATCAATGACGGACCTGCTGGCAGACGCAGGTTATTCTAATGGCTTTAATTACAAATTTCTTGAACAGAGAAATGTTACGGGATGGATACCTGTATTTGGCATGTATAAACCTGAAATCAAAGGCTTTCCTTACAACAAGGAAAAGGATAAATACAGTTGTCCAATGAACAAGCCTATACCATTCACAGGATTTCATACTAACAAGGATGGTACTGTATTGAAAAACTACTATGCAGCTTCAAAGGATTGCAAAGTTTGCCCCATGAAATCTACCTGTGTACCAAATATACCGTGCAAAAAGATCACCAGGACGGTTTATGACGAGCAGTATTTGAGAGCCTACGGTAGACAAAAAAGTAAAAGAGGTAAACAAATGAAAAAACTGCGGCAAAGTACAGTGGAACCTGTCTTTGGAAGTTTAACTCAATACTAGGGATTACGAAAAATAGGGGTACTTGGTAAAGCCGGTGCCCATAAAGTCATGCTGATGGCAGCAATTGCCTTCAACTTGAAAAAGTACCTTAAAAAAGGAGGAAGAAAGCCTTTTTGCAACTTCCTTAAAGCCATTATAGACACCTTACAGCAGCACTTACCTGCATTTCCCTAAATCTAATTAATCAGTACCAGTTCTCCTAATGGCAGAATAAATAATCTAATGAATCGATGTCAAGGAAAATATAGCCATTGTGCAACAGTCACGGTGGAATAATGATAATGCCTTATGTTTGCACCCAAGATAAACGGCCAGATACCGCTAAAGAAAAAAGGCAAAATATCAATAAAGTTCACAGGGGAAAAAAGAAATAATAGGTTTTAAGATTTACAGTAAATAAAACGACCGTTTCCTTTACTAAAGGTTTATAGTGAATTCGAAAGAGGAGCCGCATCAGGTTTTTATTACTTATTAGCCTACACAGCAATTCTCCTTTTAGTATCCGGCAAATACAGTATGGATCATTTAATTATTAGGCGGCTCGCCCTTTAAGGAAATTATTCCATTAAATAAGGTCGTTTCGATATAAGTTTAGTACCTTCTTTTAGGCCATGTGTTCAATTAAAATATTCTTTCTGCTCCACTCAGACATCAGCTCCATAACTTCCCTAAGTGATTCTCCTTTTTCACTTAAAAAGTATTCAACCCTTGGCGGAACCTCCGGATAGGCTTTACGGATGACTATGCCTTCCGCTTCCAATTCCTTTAATTGACGTGATAAAACCTTAAGTGCAATGTCAGGCATCATCTTACCGAGTTCACCAAAGCGCATCGGCCCTTTAAGCAGGATCCATATGAGAGGCGGCTTCCATTTTCCGCCGATTACGCCAATTGTAGCAGTTATCGGGCAATCTTCCGGCCCGTGCTTTTTTATTTCGATCTTTTTTTCGGTTACTGTTTGATTTGCGCTCATATTGGACATAATTGTCACTACTTGACATTTAGGTAACTACTTGACAAAAGTATAGTATTAAGGTAGTTTTGTCAAAAAAATAATCTGTCAAAAATGAAAATCATCATCATAGGTGCAACAGGCACCATAGGAAAACACGTTACAGCCGCGTTAGAAAAAGAGCATGAAGTAGTAAAGGCCGGGTCAAAAAGCGGCGATTTTAATGTCGATATATCCTCACCTGAATCGATCGAAGCTTTTTATAAACAGGTTGGCAAATTTGATTCGTTAGTATGCGTCAGCGGAGATGGCCATTTCGGTCCGTTAGGCAGTATGAAAGACACGGATTTCAGGATTGGTGTCAATAGCAAACTGATGGGCCAGGTTAACCTGGTTCTTATCGGCCAGCATTATATCAATCCAAAAGGTTCTTTTACCCTGACATCCGGATCGCTCGCAGAAGACCCAATCATTCTAGGAGCTAATTTAAGCACCATGAACGGCGCGATTAATGGCTTTGTACGCGGAGCAGCAGTTGAACTTGCTAATGCTCTGCGCATAAATGCAGTTGCGCCTGACGTAGTTGAGGAGTCTCCTGTTTACTTCGCATATTTTCCGGGGCATATTCCGGTGACTATGCATAGCGTGACGCAGGCTTATCTAAAAAGCGTCTTGGGCGGGCAAACCGGGCAGGTGTATAAAATATCTAATCACTAAAGTCCAAAAAATGAATTACGATAAAATAACCAATGAAACCGTGAAGGCTGCCTTCGTAGCCTGGAATGACAAGGATCGTGCAGGTTTTTTGAACCTGATCTCAGAAGATACGGAATTTATACACAATGGCGAGCAAGAGCGTATTATTGACTTTGCAGACCAATTCTTTTTCGGACCGTTAAATGCTGTTTTCACGGCAATTCACGATACAGAAAACAGCGGACAGTCGGTGTTTGCAAGCCTGGCTTCTGAAGCAACCGGAACAGTTGAAGTTCTTATGCGTTTTGAAGTTGCTGATGGACGGATCAAAACGCTTAAGGCAGGACGTCCTTAAAACAGATCCATTTGTTTCCCCGAATTCTATTCCCCGTTTTAATCACAACATCTAAATCAGATGCAGAACCCCTGAAAAGACAAACGAAAATTCAGTGGCGGTGAGGAATTAAAAATCTAATGAAAGGAACTGATTCTTGACTTGTAATACATATCTTGCTATGTGTCCTAAACTTTCATTTTACACCAATAACGCTCAGCAACATATGAACCTAGGAATCCATTGTTCCAGAAAAATTGATTTATTGAAGTTAAGTTTATTGGTGATGATTTTTTCATCGAGTCAAGCTGAAGCTCAATTGTTATATCCTGAAGCCGTAAAATATCGCACCGGATTTTATGACAACTATTTTAGCAATCCGGATTCAGCAATATTCTTTGCTCGAAAACTAGCATCGGAGCCTAAAAATGCCAGCTTTCTACGGCAAGCCGTACATGAAGATATTTTTTTTATTTTTCAGATGAGTTTAAGCAAAAGTTCCTAGACGCTAGCCTGAAGAATAACGATCTCGATTGGAAGAAAAAGTATAAAGATTTTTTACGGCCTATCTATGGTACTGTCTATAAGATGTCTATCGATTCCAATCCTCTGCTTGCAAATACAGCAAAGCCATTATTTTTGTGGGTTAAAGTCCATTTAATCAAACAAAATATTGTTTACGGTAAAGAATTAAAAAAGTTTGATAAAGAAACTCAAAGTCCAGTTATAAATGAGGGCGGAATGTTAGTTGATATTTCTGGAAGGTCGTCAGGTATTACCGAGATTCGTCACATCCTAAAAGAATTTATGACTGTTGAAGCGATCACAAAGGATCCTTATCAAGATAAAATGGGCACCTATGCCCTAATGATATTTAAAGATATTGCAGATGATAAGAACATGCTAAAGCAAGCGGATGCTTTGTTGTCGGCTACGATGAAAGCTACTTTAAACGCCGTTCAAAACATTAATGTAAATACTGCAACTGTTCTTACAATAAGAAAACGAGCTTGGAACCGATACGTCTATGCCGCTGCTAACTATTTTAAAGCTAATACACTGGCTCAGGCAGGTGATCATCAGGCAGCCGGGGCATATTACAAAACCGCCTTTGGATATAGTCCGGACCTTAGTGACCTTAGTGCACCTACTGATTTTTTGGCAGAGGTACAGCTTTTCGGTAATAAACAACCAGAGTTTTTTCAGCTCGAATACGTTAACTATTTGAAAAAGTATGGAAATAAAAACCAAATACTGTCTGCCCTTACCCAAATGGCCTTGCGTAACCCAGTGGATCATAAGGTGCACTTGAGCGATTATTATGCACTTAATTTTGCAAGGCAAGCAAGTTTTAATGGCTATTGGCATAAGGCGATCAATACAGGTCTGGACAAAGCCCCTGCGTTACTCCTCGAAAAAACAGATGGTCATAATTATTCTTCAGCAGAAAATGCAGGTAAATGGATACTAGTTGACTTTTGGGGAACTTGGTGCGGTCCTTGTCGAATAGAGCATCCCGCATTGCAAAAACTTCATTTAATGAGCGTTTCGAACTCATCGTCCAACTTGGATATTATCACGATAGCTTGTAACGACACTAAAGAAAAGGTGTTCGATTATATGAAGGACTTCAAATACACTTTCCCGGTAGCAATGGGAGATCAAAAAACAGTTAATGCTTTCAACGTTCACGGATACCCCACTAAGGCACTGATTACACCCGAAGGTAATTATATGTTTATTCCCTTTAATAGTGACTGGATAAAGTTTATTGAGCGTTATACAGAGGATTGACCTCCTTATAAGAGCGGTGGGTTCACAACCATAGGCGCAATACCCAGACGCCAACTATCATAAAACGGCGGTGGCTGTTGCAGAACTCCAATAAACATCAGTTTTTACTTTTATAGGTTTGCGGAAATGCGTAAATTAAAGGTATGCAAGGCAGAAAGGATTATACCGCGTAATAGTGACCATCATCACTGATGGTACCTTCGCCCGACATTTTGCCGTTTTTAAAAGTTCCTTTATATACAACAGTGCCTGAAATTTCTTGAAAAGGTGGAGCGGTAAACTCAGCAGAACCTTTGCCGTTTTGGCAATCGCCCGAAATGCACTTAACAAACACAAATGTTTGTGCTTTAACCCAACTAAATGTAACGAGCAATAAGGAACAGATTAAGTATTTTTTCATTTTTAAACTTGTAATTGTTATTTAAGGTTAGGGGTTTGATTATTTTTCATTCTCATGAATTTTTTATCAAATATCCCGAAGCACTATAAAACTATCAATACCAACGAATTGGTATATTTTTATATGTAGTATTCCCGATGGAGACGAATAAGGTAATGGCGATACTAACAGAAAGAAAGAGTATCAAATGATCTTCCTATCGTAAGCATACTTGAGTAGGCCTACCACGGTTTGGGTATTTGTTTTGTGGAGAATGTTTTTTCTATGTGTTTCAACAGTACGTTCGCTGATGAATAATTTATCAGCTATATCACGCGTGGTCATATCCATTTCAATCATGCGGATGATTTCAACTTCCCGATCTGTAAGTTTTACTTCTTCCTGGTTACGTTTAAAAGATTTCATCAGTTGGAGGGTAATATCCTGGCCAAAATAATTCTGCCCTTCAGCTATCTTGGTTAAGGCTTCAATCAACTCTTTTTTGCCGGAGTTTTTTAAAATATACCCGGATACACCGGCATCAATCATTTCTGCAATTATCTGACTGTCGCCGAACATTGATAGCGCAAGTATTTTAATGTGTGGGAATTTGTTACTCACTTCACGGCTTAGCTCAACCCCGCTCATATCAGGCATCCCTATATCTGTAATTAAAATATCGGTATCAGTGGTCTGAAGCAATTCTATTACAGACAAAGGTTTAGTGCTATCACCGATAACCTCAAACTCGGGAATGCCTTCTATCATCAAATTGATGCCATCAATGACCATTTGATGATCGTCAACAATAAATATGCGACTTGGTTTACCTGGTTCCATATTATAAATTATTAGGGATAAATATAGCAACCAGCGTTCCCTTGCCTGGCGATGAGGATATGTCGACAGTTCCTTTTAAAAATTCAATCCGGCTAATCATATTTTTTAAACCAATGCCTGTAAATTTACTTTTATCGCCGGTATCAAAACCTTTACCATTATCTTCTATTGATACGGTAATCTCATTTATATCACACAATAATAATATGTCCAACGCGGTTGCTTCAGCATGTTTAATTACATTGTTTACCGATTCCTGTATTACGCGGTACAATACTGTTTCGGTAGTGCTTTCCAAACCTTTGTCAATACCTTTTGTCTCCATAGATATTTTTAATTTTTCGGAGGGTATTTTATTGATAAAATCCCTTAAAGCAGACACAAGGCCACTTTTAAGTAAGGCGTTCGGCATCATCTGGTGAGCTATTGAGCGTACCTCAATGCAGCTTTCATCAACCATGGCCATCGTCTTTTCGGCAAGGATATCTGCATCGGGCTGTCGGATCAAAAAGCGCTCCATTAAAATTTCCATATTCATCTTAACGGTTGTAAACAGTTGCCCTACACCGTCATGCAGTTCTCCGGCTATGCGCTTCCTTTCTCTTTCCTCAGCTTCAATAATTCCTTTTGTAGCCATATCCTGTTGCTTTATTACCTCGTTTTGTAAAACTACCGCTTGCTTAAGCTTGTAACGATTGTAAAAAAGGTAGCTGATGATCATAAACAGCAGGAATATCCCCCCAATGATAAGTATCGTCATATTCTTCTTTGATATTTGTAATTGTTGTATGATAGATTGTTTATTAAGCAGCTTGATCTGCTGCTTTTTCTTTTCGTTTTGGTAACGGGCATCCAGTTCATTAGCCTGTTTCAGCATTATTGTATTTTGGCTAATGTCCTTTAAACTATCATAAATCGCATAATATTCCAGGCTGATTTTATAATCTTTCCGGTCACGGTACTTTCCGGCCAAATCAAAAGCAATATCGCGCTGTTGGTCAATAGTAGTATGTTTTTTGGCAAAATCATAAGCCTTTTGAGAATCTATCACGTCTGTGGTATCCCTCATTGCTGATTTTAGGTTAGCCATGTCCTGGGTGACTTCGGCCAAGCCCTTAGGATCTTCACTTTTTACATACAATTCCTTTGCCTTATTAAAGCTTTCAAGCGATTTTTTGTATGATTTGGTATCTATGTACAAAGCACCCATATTGAGTAACGCATTGGCTACACCAGTTATGTCATTTACTTCCCGCTTTATTTTTAAGGCTTTTGAGTAAAATTCAAGCGCTTTGTTATATAGCTTCTTATCAGAATAAATAACACCATAGGTATTATAAATGTTTGCTATGCCCGATTGTTGATTAGTTTGTTGAAAGTTTTTTAGTGCGTAACCGGCATATTCCAGCACCTTGTCCGGCATTTTTAATTGATAATAACTGTTGCTGATATTGGCGTAAGTATTTCCTACTCCATCTATCTTCCCTGTGGATTCTAATATTTTAACTGCTTTCAAGGAAGCATCTATTGCTTTCAACTGATCTCCCTGCTGCATATAGTTCAATCCTATATTTGTATAAACTTTTGATTTTAATGTATTATCATTCAGGATATTGGCAAATGTTAAAGCTTTGTTTAAATAACTTAACGATAGCTCATACTTAGCCTGGTAAGAATACAATACCCCAATAAGGTTACTTATACCTCCTTCAAATGGTTTGTTATTTATCTTTTCAGCAATTTCAAATGCTGATAAAGCTTTATTTAAACACGTTACCTTGTCCGAAAAAAAAACTGCCCTGGCTTCGGCAAATAACGTTGCTGCTGATAATGAGTCTTTGACAGCCTCCTGCGCGTACAAGCGATTAAATCCGAATACTAAAATAAAAATGATAAATAGTTTACGCATTTGATGATTATTGGTTAAACCTACCGTTATCGACCGGAATAATAATCCCGGAAAGAGAAAAAGGAAACGACAATTTTGAATTAATACTAATGACCTCATTTTAATAAGTACACATCTTATTCATTCCGCTTTGTTGTGATGCATATAGTGCGTTAGTTACAATTATCGATCGTAAACTTTTATAAAAATACAATTAATATTTTTTAGCATGTAATTATAAGAATACTGCTTTTTGATATTAATTGCTACTGGCTATATTAGTCAACACCCGATCCATGGCATCTATAGCAACTTGAATATACCCGGGCCGAACTGTAGTATTCCCGGTTGCCGCCCTGTGCACCGCCATAATTTGACCTGTCTTCTGTCCTTGAAGTTTTACCGGTGCCAAAGCACACCGAACAAGGCATCTTCATTCGCTGTGCAGGCCCGGCAGCTGCCCTGGTATCGCCACGCGAATCATAACCGCCAACGGGTATTTTAGGCGCGGGTGGTATAATAGCCTTCCCATTTACGTAAGGGATAGACATCCCGGTAACGGAAGTTATTGTGCCGTTATATTCGTTGCCCTTGCTATCGTAGCTTCCTGCATATTTAGCCCCGGTGCTATAATAGTAAGTGCCTTTGGTTTTTTCGTTATCATGAAAAATCCCCTCGTATTTATCCCCATTTGCAAAATAAAAAATCCCCTTGCCTTCGCGCTTACGGTCATTAAAAATGCCGGCATATTTGTTACCTGAAGGGTATTGGTAAGTACCAAAACCCGTATTACAGCTGCCGCTTAAGCAGCTAACATTTTGTACATCAATGGGCTTATAATCATTTGCGGAAACGCCAATTAACTCCGATACGACTTTTGCTCCTTTACTGTAGGTTACATTTTCCCTGGTGCCATTCTTTTTGGTAATTACGCCCTCACCATCTTCCAGCCCGTTTATAAAATGACCGGCATAGGTGTAATCATCATATTTCATCACACCCTTGCCTTCCGGCTTGCTGTTTTTAAATTCGCCCGTGTAAATGCACCATCCATAATTATAAGTCCCTACACCCGTGTTGCAATTTCCCGAGGTACATTGCGCATATGATTTGGTGGTTATAATAGTAAGTATGATTATAACTAAAGCTTTTTTCATGCTATTTGATATTAGCGGCTAATTGTTTGGCTTTAGCGTCATCGGCATTGGCCATCTGGGTATTTCCCTTTGCTTTGTAAACAGATGCTCTTAACATGTAAAGCAAATAATTATCGGGTAAAATAGCTATACCTGTTGATGCCGCATTTAAAGCGTCGTCAAATTTTTCCATATTATAATAGGCAGATATTTTAGCTATGTAGCCATCACTGTTTTTATTATCCTTTTCCAGTATTTTTTCAGATATGGCCAAAGCTTCGGTATTTTTATCATCCCCCAACAAAATCATAGCCTGTAACGCATAAAAATGAGGATAATTTGTTTGCAAAGCCACAGCTTTATTTACCAAGGGCAGGGCTTTCTTGAAATCTTTCAGGTCTTTATATAACTTTGCAGACTCATAATACGGATCGGCATAATTAGGGCTCATGGCAATAGCTGCATTAAAATCAGCCAGTGCTTTATCTGTTTGTTTGCGTTCCCGGTAAACTATCCCGCGATTATTTAAAGCGAATAGCTGCTTTGGATCCAATTGTAAAGCTTTGGAATAATCAGCTATTGCTTCATCGGGTTTGCTTGTTCTGTAATAAGCAACACCACGAACGGCGTAACCTTCAGGATCGTCATCAATCAGCGAAATGTATTTCGTGTAATCTTGCAATGCTAATGGCCAGCGTTCAATTGTAGCAAAACCCTTTCCCCTGGCCAGGTAGGCATCCGGGAAATTTGGATTTGCTGCTATGCTTGCGCTAAAAGACGATAATGCCTGCTGCATGTCATTTAAAACGTTAGATGCAGTGCCCTTTACAAAAAGTATCATAAAATCGGGCTGATGAGTTTTAAGATAATTATCAATTATTGTTACCGCTTCCTGTGCCTTATTTATCTTGATAGCCGTCTTAGCCTTTACGACAATAAAATTAGGACTGCCGTTTGATAGCTTTATACCCTCATTAGCTATGGAATAAGCTTCCTGGTAGTTTCCATTCATTAGGTATAAATTTCCAAGCGCATTCATACTGTATAAGTTCTTTGGATTTTCAGCAAGCGCCTTTTTAAATGATGCTATTGCGTCCGTCGTCTTTCCTTGTTTATAGAAATCATTTCCTTCTTTTTGCAACGCGCTAAGTGTGGCTTGGCTGTGGGCGGTTGCTACGGTAAAGAGGATTAGCAATGTAATAACTAGTTTTCTCATATTACAATTCGGTTAAATAATCACAGTTGTAGAGGATGTTTTATCTCTTTTCATTTTAGAAATTCCAGGGCCGAACATTTTCTATAATGCCCAAAAACTTGGTTTATGTTGTCTATTGGTATAATATATTTAGGTTGGTGGATATTTAAGTAACTTTCAGAGTTATTCCGAATTTATTTTCGCCCAAACCTTATATTTATACGTACTTTAACACGACCGAAAAATGACTAAAAGCGAGCAGGAAGCACTAAAGCAGTTGTGCCACGAGGGACGAAAGCTGGAAGCAATTAAATTATGTATGCAAATAACCGGGTATGACCTGAAGGCTGCAAAAGAGTACGTAGAAAATTTACGGCTATCTTAAATCGCGGTATCCAGCTCCCCTTATCCCAAAGTTCAGCAAGTTTAATTATATGGTTTCTTACTTTTATATCCTGCCTTTTTCTAAAATTAGGGTTCCTGTATATTAATTTTTATACCCCCGTCGACTATTAAAACTTTTCCTGGTAATTTCCCTTCGATGGATTCAATTGTTAAGCGCGCTTACAGTGGTTAAGTTCTTTGAATTTTCAGCAGGCACCCTTTAAATAATTTTATTGAGTACGTCGTCTTTCTTTGTTTATAGAAGTCATTCCCTTCTTTTCCAAGGCACTAACTGTGGTTTGGTGTGGCAAAAAAGATGCCCAGGGGAATAATGTTGGTAATACCGAGCTTTCATTTAATAAAGTTTTTTTACGTAATCACAAAAATAGGCCATCAGCGATGCTCTATAAATGACGGAAACTTTCATATACGGCGATGAACCAGATTTTACTCTTTCTATTTTAGTGTCACATTCTTTTCCGTCGCTATCTTTACATGTAAAGTTTATTGTTTTCTTCCTGGCTGATTTATCCTCTTCTTCCGGAGTGATGCTTATAATTTTATATTTTAACACGGGTTGTTGATCAGGTGATATCAAAATAACCGAGTCCGTTGTATTGATATTGATCACGCCGGAAATGCGTCGATCAGGCCCATTCGACTCACTATTAAAATCCAAAGGACGCCAGTGTGTCTCCATCATTGATGTAAAATGAATTGGCTTAAAAGTTTGTTGTGCGAATGCCGAGCAAATGATGGAGCTTAAAATGATTGTAAAGATTGTTTTTTTCATTTTGTATTAAGTTTAAAATAGCGTTTTATCTAATTGAGCTATATAAATAACTTACTTGGAGGGTTCTTATAATGCAAGCCCCTACGGGACTTGCATTTGCATATTTTTTGACTTTATTTCTATTGAACTATCTTGATGATGTCGGTTCCATTATCCTTCATGTATAAGTTGCCACTGGCATCGGCCTGAAACAGAATGCCGGTGTTTAATCTTGGTGACTGATAGAAAGTAGTGCCCGAATAAAACTTAGTGTAAAACTTGGTTATTAAAGAACTGGCGCCGCCATTTCCATTTTTTGTTTTACGTACCACGTAATAATCCAGGTATGATGATGTGGCATCACCTGCAATTGGGTACATGGCGTAGAAATTTTCGTTATTATCTAAAGCATATCTCGATTGTACATCCAGGTTGCTTGGCATAGATGGATTATCTTGTTTAAACATGCCTTGTAACGTAAAGTCGGTAACGGCACCAACTTTGGTTAACAAGTTGTATTTATAAAATGCAATATTGTTATTGCTGGCATGGTTATCATCAACGTATACATTATCACCTTGGTAGAAAGCGTTTCCATAACTACTATAAGGAAATGTTGCATTACGGTCGAAAGTATTGGTGGTCGTATTTAATTTTTGACCGTAACCCAACCAAATGCCACCCTGCGAATCTACATTTAATGTGCCACCTGTACCACCTACGTTCACGTTAGATGCTATTGCTGTAACAGCTCCGGTATTAGCATCTACTTTATAAACATTGTCGTTTATGCCCTGTTTATCAATGCCTGAAAATACAATCACACTACCTGTGGCATCTACTCCCAAAATAAACGCTGTGTTAATACGCGTATCAGTTGTGAGGGCTACTGGTGCGCTGCCATCGAGCTTCACTTTATATACGGTACCTGCATGACTTGTAGCAAAAACCGTATAATCCGAATAGTAAAGAACGTTGTTCTTTTTGTCGACAATCATTGCACCTATTTCTGCGGGAGCAGTGGCTATTTTTCCGAACGTTGCAGTACCGCTCAAAGCAGTAATATAAGTAACCGCTGTGCCTGTACCGCCTGTTGCAGCTGTTACTGTAAATGATGGCCCTGTTACAACGACAGCCTCTTTAACGCTTAAGGTTACCGCTCCGGTGGTTGCTGTTGCAGGTACCGTTGTGGTTAATGTTGTGGCGGTTGCAGCGGTTACCGTAGCCGTAACGCCATTAAATTTAACTACATCATCTGTAGCTGTTGTGCTAAAATTTGTACCTGTAATAGTAACTAGGTCGCCAACTTTACCTGTGGTGGGGTTAATGGCGGTAATAGTTGCAGCAGGTACAGATAAAGGTTGTGGTGTAATAGTGGCTTTTTGCGGGTCGGTATTGGAGGCTATGATGTTTTTAATTGCTACCGCAATATCCCCGGCAGTTATACCGGTGGGTAGCGTAAATTTAATTTCGGTAGCCGATACCGACGTTGCTGTGATTGCCTGGGTGCCAATGGTTACTTTAACGTCGGTAAGCACTGTACCAAAATTTGTACCTGTAACAGTCACTACATCGCCAGGCATAGGGTTCTTTGGCTGTACGTTGGTTACAACGGGTAAAGGTGATACAGGCGCTGGCTGCGTGGCTGCATTGTCTTTTTTACAAGATGCAATGATTACGATCATTACTAAACAAAGCATAGTTGCCCTGTATATTGGATTTAATAAACTTTTCATTTTTATTTTAAATATGATTTATTGATGTAAAATTTTAGTAACGATTATATGTCCTTCAGTAATGCTTTTAATGCCTGTACCAGGAGACTGCATTTTGCCGGAAAACGCAAAATCTCCTTCTATCTTCTTTAAAGTATCGCAGGTGGTAAGATTAAATGACCCTGATTGCGAATCATATTCAACTGAGTTTGGGTCATAATAAGTAAGTAAAATGCCATTCCCACCAGTTAATGAGCCAACGGTTTGGGCACCGGTTTTCGGACTAAAATGAAACTCCATCCCTTCCTTTTTACCCGTGCTAGAATAAATATCCATAGCGCGCGATGCTTTAGGGCCGTAAAGTATGGCATAGGCAGAATCGGCTACGGATGCAACTCCGTCGGCCTTGTAGGTAAATTTGCCGGTAGCTACCGCAGGTGTAGTGTCGGTACTGTTGCTTTTTTTACAGCTACCTAAGGTTAGCGCCAGTAAAAAAATAAAAATAGGGAGTCTAAAAGTAACTTTCATTTGTCTGGATTTTTTAAATGTAA
>JANXVH010000077.1 GCA_025351765.1 Pedobacter sp. | reverse complement strand
TGCTCCGGGTATCGCTTCTCTACAACGTGAAAACCAATAATAAAATCTCGCCTCATTGATCCCTTCGGCCCTGCAATATTGCTTCTTTGATTTCCCGCTGGATCGCCAATCTTCAATCATGGCTAACATTGCGCTGCGTTTCGCTTCTGAAATATTCATGCAGGCAAAGCTAATCTTGATGAATCATCTAATCAAGATGCACTTCGTAGGGCGGATACGAAGAAATACAGGTCGCTGGTCTTCATAACCCTCACCGAAGCCGGTATGCTTGATTTGGTCTTTCAGAAATTCTGCATTTTTCATATTCATGATTTTGATTTTAAGTGATTACTATTGATTATTTTCTAGCAGTACCGGGTAGCCTGCACTGATCTTTCCTTTTAAGTTTTTGACTTTTTTACTAAAAAGCCTCTTGGCTGCAGAGATTCCTGCACCGGCTACCTGGGTTCCGATGCTTTAGCCCATAGTTAAGACCTGTAAGCCTTGCATGGCATTATCACTGCCGCTTCGAATGGCTTCCCCGGGACTGCCTCTGGCACTGTGCGTCTTTTTCTTGGTTTATTATACGTAGTCTAGGATCTACAATATCTAAATAACATGAAATATCTGAACCTTCTTTATTATTAGATAGAATAAGTTTGTCTACATTCTGAGAACTTAAGATTGAACTACATATCTTCTGAAGGTTATATGGTCTTTTTATAACAAACTCATGAGTATCTGATTGAAATTTATTTTAAAAATAATAAATTATTATATTATGAATAGGAGGTTGAAGATTTAGTAAATTGACTTTTTAAGTCAATCAACTCATGACTTTTTGATGCCTTATATTTTACAGGTCTTACAATAATCCTAAAGTCTTATGCCCATATTGTATAAGCATTTACTTTAAGTTGCTGTGACTATACCATCGTTGTTTAATGACTTGGCTTCATTTGTAAATATCAAATATTTTCTAAGAATTATTGGTTTGAATAATATAAAACTCCCTCAGACCCACTTAAAATAATATCTGAATTGACTTGAACTATTCCCGCCAGGTACGCTTTGCGGAAATCAAACTCCATTTGCTTTTTTTATTTTCCAAAAAGGCGACACCACCCTCATAAATAAGTCCAAATTCGACCATGGCAAAATGGGCTTTCTTATCAAAAGTTATTTTGCTGATAATAGGCGGTGTAGAAAGATCCCAATTATCTCCCCAATGACTGTAAAATACTCTAATATAGTTAGACAAGAATTCCATTTTTTGTTTACTCTTGCCAATCGCTTGAGCTATATCTGAAGAATTATGAGTTGCAAATGGTGAATTTTCATTGCCTAAAAAGGTCTTAAGTTCATTAGCATATTTTTCATTTAGATATAATGGAATACCATTATTAATAGGTGGTCTGAAGTCTTTAAGAGATACCTTAAGCCTAACTATTGTATCAGATTTAGACAATCCATAGGGGCCATAGTACTCCAGAAGTTGCGGCTGAGCATCTTCTAAAACCTTTTTGATAAAATTCCTTCTTAAACTATCTTCTGGCACCCTTTTATTAATTTGTTCGATCGCGTATTTTCTCTGCTCAGAATCCGAGTAATAAACTTTTTCTGATTGATAAATGTCTATCCAAGGCCGAATGATAAAGTATTTGTTAGTGACGTAAGCATCATCCCCGAACTGAGATCCACCAATTAGTGCAAGATCGCGGGGATTATATAATTTCTTAAAGATGCTATAGGCTTGCTTTTCAAAAAAATCTCGCTTCGATATTTTTTTTTCAGATAAAGGGGGAAGTTCTTTAGACCAGTTTAGTAAAAATTCTTCTAGCATCTGTGGGGAATTCTGTTGGTATGCGTCAACTAATTGTTGAGCAGTCTGACCGAATGCTGAAATTGAGAAAATAAAAAAATATGCAAAGATGCATGCAAATAAACGTCTCATAAAAATCAAATTTAATATATCTAATCTAACCATTTTTAAGTATTTTGGAAGAATTAATAAAGTAGCTGAAACATATAAGGCGATCTCCTTGATGTGATTAAAACTAATTGCAAATTATGAAAGTGGCCTATCTAATAATCGCTCACAACGAATTTACTCATTTATTAAAGTTGATTGAAACCCTTAATCACCCCCTTATTGATTTATACATACATATTGACTCCAAGTCTAACATCAATATAGATAATTTCTTAACGCAAATAAAGAATCCAAATGTTATTTTTTACAGGAACGTTTAGAGGTTACTTGGGGTGGTTATAGTATATTAAAGGTGCAATTATTACTATTGTCTGCAGCAGCTTCTAGAAAGGATTCTTATGATTTTTATAGTTATTTAAGCGGCCAAGATTACCCTGTCAAACCGATTGACTTTATATTAGAAGATCTTGCAAAGGATAAAGAAATGGAATTTATAGAATATTTTTCTTTACCTGCTCCTGATCAATGGGACGGGGACGGGGGGCTCCATAGATTCTATTACTTCTGGCCTGTAGATGAAATGGGCTTTGACAAATGTTTAAAATTTTATCAGCACCTGAATTTGGTTTTCCTTCTCCAATTCCTGTTCTGCCCTATCTTCCTCTGAACGGTCTGTTTCTATTTCATAGGTAGTTTTACATTTGGGCTTCAGAGGCGTGTCTATGATACTCGCATCTACGATCGCCCCGGATTTAACGATTATCTTGTGCTTTTCGAGCTGTTTGTTCATTGCCTTGAAAAGCTTTTCATAAACGCCCTTTTTTGTCAGTTCG